>JABMRP010000328.1 GCA_013202535.1 Planctomycetota bacterium | reverse complement strand
GCTTAGGACCCTGCAAGACGCACTGCTTGCAAGCAAGCAGTGGCACACTCAACCATGGAGCTTCCTTTCATGCATCACACCCAACCGACCAATCGATCCGCGACACGTCCGTTTGCATCGCTGGTGATCGCCCTGCTGCTGGCGGCTCTACTGGTACCGGTCGCCCAAGCCGAACGGTTCACCTCGCCCGACGGACTGGTCGCCGTTTCCTTCGACGTTGCCGAGGTTGGCCAGGAGCCGGGTGTGCCGGTCTACGGCGTGAGCTATCGGGGTAAGCCGATTCTGGCCGACTCGCGATTGGGATTCGTTCTGAAGGACGGCCCGCCGTTGGTGGCCGGGTTCAAGGTCGTTTCGATAGCCCGAACCGAGCACGATACCACCTGGAAACCCGTCTATGGCGAGCGAAGCGAGGTCCGCGATCATTACCATCAGGCGGTTGTCGATCTGGAAGACGCGCAAACGCCGCCGCGACGGTTGCGATTGACCTTCCGGCTGTACAACGAAGGGGCCGCGCTCTGCTATACGTTTCCCCAGCAGCCGGGCCTCGATGCCCTGGTCATCGCCGCGGAGAACACCGAATTCCGCTTCACCGCCGATCACACGGCCTATCCGGTCTACTCGGCCCAGGGCGTGTACAGCATCACGACGCTCGACAAGGTCAAGGCCAACTGCGAACGGCCCTTGACCGTCGAAATCGCCGACGGTCCGTGCGTGGCCATCGGCGAAGCCCGGCTGGTCGACTACGCCCGGATGCGGCTGAAACCGGTCGCCGGCAAACCGTACACGCTGCAGAGCATGTTGGCCGGCGAAGTGAAGGTGGCGACCCCCTACACGACGCCGTGGCGAGTGGTCATGATCGGCGAGACGCCCGGCCAGCTCATCGAGCGGAACTATCTGATCGAGAACCTCAACGATCCGTGCGCCATTGCCGACCCCTCGTGGATCAAGCCGGGCAAGGTGATTCGCGAAGTGACGCTGACGACCGAGGGCGGCAAGGCGTGTGTCGATTTCGCCGTCGCCCGGGGGCTGCAATACGTCGAATACGACGCTGGCTGGTACGGCCACGAATACGAAGGCGCCTCCGACGCCACGACCGTGACCCGCGACACGAAGAAGTCGGGTGTCCAGGGCGAACTCGACATGCACGAAGTGATCCGCTACGCCGACGAGCACGGTATCGGCATTCTCGTCTACGTCAACCGCCGCCAGTTGGAACGCCAGCTCGACGAAATCTTGCCGCTCTATCAAGAGTGGGGGATCAAGGGCGTGAAGTACGGTTTTGTCAACGTGGGCAGTCAGCAGTGGACCACCTGGTTGCACGACGCCGTGCGCAAGGCGGCCGAGCATCGGCTGATGGTCGACGTCCACGATGAGTACCGTCCGACCGGCTACAGCCGCACGTATCCCAACCTGATGACCCAGGAAGGCATCCGCGGCAACGAGTGCATGCCCCCGGCCGAGCACAATTTGATTCTGCCCTTTACTCGCGGACTCTGCGGGGCGGGCGACGCCACCGTCTGCTGGTACACAACGCGCATCCAGACGACGCACGCCCACCAGTTGGCGTGCCCGGTGATCTTCTACAGCCCGTGGCAGTTTCTCCATTGGTACGACCGTCCGTCGCAGTTCCAGGGCGAGCCGGAGTTGGACTTCTTCAAACACGTCCCCGCCGCATGGGACGAAACCCGCGTGGTCCAAGGCCGCATCGGCCACACCATCACGATGGCCCGGCGCAGCGGCCGCCAATGGTACGTCGGCACTCTCAACGCCCGGGAGCGCCGCACGATACGCATCCCGCTGGACTTTCTTGAGCCGGGCGTGCCGTACGATGCCTACATTTACTCCGACGGCGCACCGCAGGGCGATGCACCGTTTGACGTGAAATGCGAACAAAAGGCCGTCGACTCGACCGTTGCGCTGGAAGCCGATATGGCCGCTAACGGCGGTCAGGCGATTCGGCTTGTGCCAAAGTTGCCGTGACGTATAGTAGCCATCTCGCTGGAGCGAGATGTAGCCTTTCTGCCCGGGGTCGACGGATGGACTGCGAGATTGTCCACTGACGGGTGACCCACTCATGCGGCTGCCCGGCCCAGACAGGTGCCCAGGGTTGACGCGCTCGGTCCCTTCGCGACGGAAAGGCTACATCTCGCGGAGCGAGATGGCTACTATACGCGCCCAAT
>JABMRP010000327.1 GCA_013202535.1 Planctomycetota bacterium | reverse complement strand
TCTTTCTGGCGTTCCTTATCTCGGTGGTCTACCAAACCGTGGGCATCGTCTGCACCTACCTCGTCGGGCTATCGTTGGGGTTGAATGTTCCCTTGGGCTACTACTTCGTGTCGGTGCCCATCATTTGGCTGTTGACCATGTTACCAATTGCCATCAACGGCATCGGCGTGCGCGAAGGCGGCTTCGTCCTCTTCTTCACCGCGGCAGGGGCCAGTACGGCCGATGCCCTACTACTCTCCTTCCTCACCTTCGCCCAACTGCTGCTGATCGGCCTATTCGGCGGTGTCCTTTATCTCGTCTATCCGTGGTTTTCCAGGTCCAGCCAGATGGTGGCCAGCGACAAGAGCATGCGACAGTGAGTCTTACGGAGTGACTATTGAAGCCGGAACCGATATTTGAATCGAGATTTGAGAGAAACAACATGCTACTACCCGCGATCAGAAAACATCCGGTGGCGACTTGCCTGCTCATCGGCGTTGCCATACGCATCGTCTTCTTTACGCCCATCGATCTCAACGATGAGCGGCTTCATAATGATACGCGCCGTTTCTTGTATCAGGCCGACAACCTGTTGGCTGGCGAAGGTTTCCTGTGGCGCGACTCTCCCTGCACCAGCCTTCCTCCCGGTTACCCGGTATTCTTGGCTACAGTGAAGTGGTTCTGCGACTCCCCACTCCTCGTACAGATCGTGCAGCAGATTCTCTCGGTGGCTTCCGGCTATCTCGTGTATCTGGCCGTTCGGCCGCGAAGCGAGAAGCTCGCACTCTTCGCCTTGTTTGCCATGTGTGCCTCGCCATGGTTTGCCTGGCGAAGTTGGATGATCATGTCGGAAGTGTGGGGAGGTTTCTTGGCCGCCCTTTTCGTGTTTCTGCTCTCGAAGTGCGAAACAAAGGGGTGCAGCCGTAAACTCATGCTTGCAACAGGTGCTTGTGCGATAGCCATGGTGCTCTCCTCGCCCTTTCTTGTCTTTCCGGCATTTGCGGTGTGTGTCGTCCTCGTCTGGAAGAACCGGAAATCACCAGCCCTTGTGGGTACACTGACGGCAGGCGCATTGCTGATGATGCTTCCGTGGCAGTTGCATTGCTACCGGGCTCTTGGACGGATCGCTCCGATGATCTATCCGAGTCTGGGATTGAAGCAAGATGAAGGATTCCAACCGTGGCTCCGCTCTTGGCTCGTTCACCCACGGGACCAATTGATAAGCAAGGGGGCAACGGTCTGGAACGGGCCGCGCGAGTATTTCGACAGAATACCCCACTATGCCTTCCAATCGGATCAGGAGCGAGAACGGATTCGACAACTTGCAAGTCAGCGGAAACGAGACGGAACACCGCAATCGGAACTTGACAAAGTGTTCTTAGAGATTGCCGAGGAGAGAATTCGCGAGAACCCGGTGGGCTACTACGCCACACTTCCGGCAATCCGATCGATCACGCAATGGCTGGATATGCAGTGCGTCGCGCATGCCCAGACGGATTACGTTGGCCGATTCTCGCCCCAATCCTTTCGTACGGACTCGCAGCAATACGGCCGAACCCGCGCCATGAAGCGCCTCGCAAAGGCCGGGTGGAGTACGTTGGTATTCGGGGTGCATATCGCGTATACGCTGACGCTGCTATTCCTCGCCCTCGGCGCGATTGTCGGCAAACGAAGCGTGGGAGTTGCTATTTTGCTGGGCGTGATCGCGTACACACTCTATTCGGCGCACATAGCTGTCGGTGAACAGCGTCGCAACCTCCCCTTTTATCCGCTGCTTTTCTTCCTGCTTTTCTATACTTCAGATCATTATGTGAATCTGGTCCGCGTTTCAGCCGCACGATTGTTTCGGCGGAAGAAAACGCCTTCTCCGCAGTGAGGTTCGTTGTTCTTGGAACCCCACGCCTGTAGCCGATGCCGTGTTGAAGAGAGAATCAACTACTTGAACGTGACGACAAAAGATCGCCGGACACCTGACCGGGCTCTTGAGAACGTGGTGGTCGGCCTACTGGCTACCACAATTATCGTCACCCCCCTTGCCTTCGGCGGCACCACAACCTGGACGCTTTGCGCGCTACAGGTTGTGCTGGCGGCGGTAACCATGCTTTGGGTGATGCGAACGAAGGGAAGCTCGCGGCTGTTGTGGATCCCAGCCGCCGTTCTTGTCGTGGGGCTGCTGCAACTTTGCCCGATGCCCGACGCGCTGTTGCCGAAAGTCTCGCCGCTGGCCGGGCGGGTGGAAGAGCGGTTGAGCGAACTGGGCATCGAGCGGCCGGTCGAGTGTGTGTCGGTTTGCCCGGGGGAAACATGGGACTCGTTGCGGCAGGGGCTGATCCTGGCGATGGCCTTGGTCGTGGTCGCAAATCTGGCGCGAAACGCCCGGGCGCGGCGGATCCTTATCGGCACGGCCGTAGCGGCCGGCCTGACAGTACTCGTGTTGGGCGTGGCCTTCTCCGTACCCAGGCGGTCGGCGAGGTTGCTCGGGTTTCACGATATGTGAGGGCCGATCAAGGGGTACCGGAGCGGTCTGCTCGATCCCTTGCACAGCGCAGGCTTCGGCTATCGCGACACGATACGCGTGGGGCAGATC
>JABMRP010000006.1 GCA_013202535.1 Planctomycetota bacterium | reverse complement strand
GCCGAGGTCGATCCCGACTTGTGTGTCTCGATGGGCGCTGCCATCCAGGGGGGACTCGTCGCCGGGCTCGACTTGGGTCCCGTGTTGGTCGACATCACGCCCCATACGCTCGGCGTTCAATGCATCGGCGGCTTGAACGGTTTCGAGTCCGTCTATCGTTTCGCGCCGATCATCGAGCGGAATACGGCGCTTCCGGCGTCCCGCTCCGAGGTCTTCGTTACCTCGCACGATGGCCAAGACGCGGTCTGCATTCATGCGTTCCAGGGTGAAGACAAGGACGTTCGGCACAACGAACTGATCGGCGGCTTCGATTTGGAGGGCCTGGCCGACGCAAAGCAGGGCAACGAAATCCTGGTGCGATTCGACCTCGATCTCGACGGGATCTTGACCGTGGCGGCAACGGAAAAGCTGACGGGATTGGAGGAAAGGCTGACCATCGAGAACGCCATGTCGAGATTTCGCAGCGAGAACCGCGAGTCGGCCAAAGTGCGGCTGGAGGCCGCCTTCACCGGGGCCGAAATCGCGACGGCCGATCAAATGCAGCAGTCCGCCGCCGGCCCTGACGAAGACCTGTCGCCCGAATTGAGAGAAGTGATTGGCAAAGCCAATGAACTGCTCGCCCAGGCCGACCGTCTGGTGGCCAACGCAAACGAGCAAGACGCCGAAGAAATGCGGGAGCTGATGGACCAACTCCGCGGAGCGATTCAGGCTCGCACGCCGGGCGATATTCAAGATGCCAGCGCCAAGCTGGACGATCTAGTCTTCTATCTCCAGGAGGCCACATGACGGAACCAACCTTGGAGCGTGCCGTTGAAGAAGAGATGCGTTGTCCGACGTGTAACGCGCGGCAGACGTGGTCGGACGAATGCCGGCGATGCAAGTGCGATTTGTCGTTGCTCCAGCAGTGTTGGCGGACGTGTGAAGCAGAGCGCCGACGGTGCCTGCGCCAGTTGAGGGCGGGACGACCCCACCGAGCACTTCGCCACGCTCGCCGCTACGCAATCATCGTTGGTGCCACCGAGGCGTCGCGACTTCTCGGCGCCTGTCTCCTGCTGTGCGGCCATTGGCCAGATGCTTGCGCTCTTGCCGGCGATACAATGCGGCAGAACCGCTAGTTGAAGTGGCCCGGCGACTTTCACCGTGAACCCCGAGTTATACATTCTCGGCAGCCTCTCCTGGCTGCGCCGGCGATCGATGATTGACAATTCCGGCCCGTTAGGCCAGACTCAGGGTGGATTCAAATGCCTGTCGTGAGTTGGACTGTGCCGTTTCGACTGTGCCGTCAGGTGGGAGTCGGCTCTCGGCCGATACGAAATGGGAGATCCCAGACGAGGAAAAAGCGAATGATCAGTGCCAGGTTATCTACACGGTTGGGTATGTCGACGTTGACCATCGTGTTTGCGTTGGGAGTATGCGTTCCGGCCGTCGCGGCCAAAGGTCTCCCGTCCGAGTGGTTGGGCCCGAAACCAACCGGCGCGGCCTATCCAGAGGGTGAGCAACAGCGGCAGTTCGCGATCCTCTCGCACGACCTGAAACAACGCGCGCGGTTCATGCAGTTCGCGCCGCAGACGCTCCGAGAGGAATCGCTCATCCTCGACGATGATCGCGACCCGTTGGACGTGATCCTCCGCCGTAGCGAAGCGCTTCTGGCCGACCTAACACGGACGGCAAGAGGCACCGACCCCGGCAAGGCCGCCGGTCTGGCGGGCATGGCCGCGGAACTGGCCGCTCTGCGGGCCGCGGCCGAGCGGACCGATGTGAACGACGCCGAGGGACGCCGCGCGCTTTTCGACAAAGCGTGCCGTCTGCGCCGCAAGATCGCTTTCTCCAATCCGCTGCTGAATTTCGGTGAACTTCTGATCCTCAAACGCCACCTGGCGATGATCGGGCACATGTGCGACCAATACTACGGCATGGCCCAGCGTCCCGGCGGCGGGCTGTTCGTGCTCGTGGATCCCTTCGGCAACAACCCGGACATTCGCGACCTGTTGGCCGATTCGACGGTGGCCGACGGCCGGCTGAAAGGGGAGCGGCTCAGCGGCGGACCGAAACGCGACTGGAAGATCTCCTTCGACGGCATGGGCAATCAGCGCGGCGAGGAGACCGAGGGCGGTTCGTTCCTTTCGCCGGATGTTTCGTTCAACGGAAAGGGAATTGCCTTCGCCTACGTGGAAGGCCGGGGGGACCGAACGCACCGGCACCACACCGATCCGGCCCAGGGGCACTGGGACCCGGGCCGGTGTTATCACGTCTTCACGGTCTCGGCCGACGGGTCCGATCTGCGCATGGTGACCGACGGAACCTTCAACGACTTTGATCCCTGCTTCATGCCCAGCGGACGCATCGCGATG
>JABMRP010000326.1 GCA_013202535.1 Planctomycetota bacterium | reverse complement strand
TGGCCGGCGGCGTGGCTTCGGGAGAGTTCGTGAATTCTTGATCTTGCGTGGTCATGGGATTGTTCCTATCTTTTGCTTGAGAACTCCCTGGATGATTCGTGCAGCTTCGCGCCCACGTCCAACTAATGGGATGAGCCCCTTAGATCGAGACCATCTTGCTCAGCACCGAGGTGGGCTTCGGTCTACGGTCGGTGGCAACCAAGAGTCGCAATTCGTGCATCGGATGCACACGAACAAGGCTCGGGCGGCCTGTTGTAGAAGAGTGACAGCTTCCAAAACAGACCGCCGAGCAATGCAGACGGCTTCTCGCTCACTCGGACGCTGTCCGGTGTCTTGCGGTTGCCACGGCCGACACATGTCGGGAGCTATTGCGGTCCGTCGCCGTCAGGAATGCAGCCACCGCAGTTGTCGCAGAGTCCATCGTCGCCCCCGTCGCGGCACTCGTCGCACTCGCAGGGGCCGGTTCCGGTGCCGTCGCCAGGGCCCTTTCCGTTCGGCCCATTGCCGTCGCCGTCAGGAATGCAGCCACCGCAGATGTCGCAGAATCCATCGACGGGGTCCACGTCGAGGTACGCGCCGCACTCGCAGCGGCCGGTTCCGGTACCGTCTCCAGGGCCCTTTCCGTTCCCCGCCAGCAGGACGGAACTGATTCCCAGCATGCACACGGCCGCCAAGGCCAAGATCCACAAACGTCGCATGAGACACCTCCCGTTGCGCTGCGTAAACCGCAGCTTGTTGAAAAGAAGCATTGCCAAACGGGTGCCTGCCGGTGCTCTCGCCTCTTCTGGCTCCACAGCCGCAGCGTCCCGTTTCTCGCCGCTCCTAACAGCAAGTGCCGTGCCACAATCTCCGGCCGCTTCGTGGTGACGCACGGTTTAGGCATCACATCGCGCTTAGCCGCAGGCGGAACAACGCGAACAGGGGTTGCGGCAACGATTACGGGACCCGATTCTCGCCGTTTCTTGCGCGTGGGATCGCCAAACTCGCGCAAATGGTCGCGCTCGTTGGCCTTGGCGGGCTGCACTTTTTTCACACCGACAACGATGCCGAAGCTACATGGGCGGGGCCAAAAAGGGCCGGGTGGCCCGGCGTCGGGTCGAGATACTCGATAAAACCTTGGGTTCTCGGGGCACCGAATCTACCTCGATTCCGCATGATAGGCCAATGGCCTCATTCGAGTCCATCACCCCCCTGGCAGAGGTAATATCGCGAGGCGTGCCGATGACGTCACCAGTGCTCCAAATCGGTGGTTAAATGGGACCCTATCCTCTCCTCCGCCGTCTCCAGGCCAACAGCCCCAGCAGACCGAAGGTGGTGAGGGCGAGGGTGGAGGGTTCAGGGATGATATTGACGTTCTCAGCATTGAAGTTCTCAGCGCCGAAGTTGATCACGTTGCTCAGTTGCTCGGTGGTGAGCACAACGTCGAACACGGCGAAATCGTCGAGCAGCCCGTCGAAAGGCACGTTGGCCGCATTGGCGCGACCTTCCCAGCCGATCGACATGCCGTTGGCGCTGGTGATATCATCAAACCACGCACCGCTGTTCGTGCTTGTGTCGAAGGCGGTGATCTCCGTGCCGTCGACAAACAGGGTCGTCGCCGCGCCGTCCTGGGTCACCGCCATGTGATGCCATTCGCCGTCGTCAAACGTCGCTATTGTTTTTAGTTCAGTCTGGTTGCTGTTGGCCTCCCGAACGATAAATCGAAGCTTACCGTCGACGTCCATTTCAAGGATCAAGCGGTCATTGGTGGAGTTTTCACGGTAGCTGAGCAGGGCGCCGCGCGGTGTCGAATTCGTGTTGAACCAGCCAGTGATGGATCCGATGTCGAACCCCGAGAAGTTACCAACGTTTGCGCCAAGAGCGACGAGGTCGTTTTGGCTGCTGTCGAAGCTGTATGCCCTGCCGAACTTGCCTAGTTGATCAATCGTCGGATCGCGGGTGTCAACGCCCGCTGTGTTGCCGAGTTGTCCGTTGCTTAGGCCGGCGGAATCGACGGCGACCTGTCCGCTCGTTTCATCGAACTTCCAGTTCGCGACCAGTCCCGGCTCGGCAATCGTAATGTTGTCAATCAACACCGATTTGTCGGCACCACTGGTCGACCCGAACGTCAACGCGTGCGTTGTATTGGTGGCCGTAAACGGATCGCTCGTTACAAATCGATAGGAATTCGCTCCCCCCACGGCGGCAGTGGCGTGGTCGGCGACGATCACCGTGCCGTCAATGGACACCTTAAGGCCACCGGGCGCGTGGGTCCCGCTACGGTTGTTTTCGAAGTAGGATATCTTATAGGTTTTCCCGACCTCAAAGCCGTCAATCGATTGGCTTAGCGTAGCGGTATCGCGAAGGAATGCGACTTGGTCTCCGTCGGGGATTGCGCCGTTGTCTGCATGGGGCGATCCAGCGGGGTTGGTTGGTCGACTGGTCCAAAACGGGTTGATGCCCACGTCAATCGCACTGTTGTCGAGCCAGCTAGAGATCGCAAAATTCTGAGCGACCGTGCCGCCTGGGCCATTGGTAAACGTGTCCGTTTCAAAACTCGGATTGAGAATGATCGGCGCGGCAGAACCGTCGGGGCAATAGAGAGACATCACCACTGCGATCGGCACAACGGCGAGGGTCAGTGCGGCGCTGGTCCGGTTTCGCGAGTTCATGGGGCTCGTCCTATTCTTGCTCGGTCTCGTAATACGGTGGCTATATATTTCCAGCCTTAGGCGCCCTTGATTGTAATCCGTGGTCAATAAAGAGGCCAGCTATTTCGCCCGAGAAGGCCGGGTTTCCCGTCAACGCCTCCACCGAGGGTTCCGCACTGACTCCCGAGAAAGGTTCGTTTCTCGGGGCACAGAGTCTGCCGTGATTGCGTTCGGCCGCCTTGATCCGGGATTCAGCACTCATGCCCCCCGGCAGGGGCGGCGTGGGGGTCCCTGCCTTTGCGTCATCAAAGGGTCCATTGATGGGACGCTTACGCGCCACGGGTTTCTGAGGCAGAAAACGCCGAAGACACCGCTATGTATCCATCGCAAACGTGATCTTCAAATGCCCCGGCGGTAGTACCGGCGTGCTGACGAATTGCTCGGCCGAGATGTTGGCCGCGACTGGGGGTGTTCTACTTCCCGCGGGGAAAGTCGTCGTTGTACTCGATCGCGCCGCTGCCCGGTTTGACCGTCAGTGTTCGGTCGGTGGTAGACGCTTGGGCGTATTTCAGGTCGACGAAGCTATTGCCGGAAATCCCTGGCCTTCGCCGGATGGAGCTTCGTATCGCTCGACCACGATCTTGTACTCACCCGGCATAAGGCCCTCAACGGTGCTGGGGACGCTTCACTCACGGGTTATAAACGATCCTCGTGCTGATGCTTCTACTCCGGTAGCGAGACCACTTCGCCGCCGGCGCGGGTTCCCAACTCGTTGTAGACACGGTAGTCGATCGACTCGGAGAAGAACCGCACGCTGGCGTCGCCGAGCATGAAATTCGCGCCGCCGGAGTGCAGGCTCTTGAAACCGCAGGTGCGCCAGTGCTGGCTGGTGTTGTGATCCGTGCCCCCTTTGCCTTCCATGGTGTTCAGCGGGATCATGGTCCCGGCGATGGGGAAGTTGTTTCCGAAGGCGACGTTGTGAATGCAATGTGCGGGCAGCGTTTCGCCGCCCATGATTGTGTTGGTCGTGCCATCGGTCACGTCCTCGAAGCGGATCTTTCGGAAATGCCGCGCGAACATCCCCACACCGCCGAAAGGCGCGTCGGTGCCGTATCTCTTGCCCTGGCAACAGTAGCTCCCTTGCCCCCCGGCACACCACGGGTCGCATGTACCGGGCGCCGTGGGGCCCATGCTGACCGGATACCACAGGGCCATGCTCGGGCTGGGATTGTAGTTGCAGCGGTTGTCCATGATCGGGTCTTCGCCCTGCGGATCAGCGGGGCAAATGTACGAGTTGACTATCGTGGTGACAGCCTCTTGGTTGGCCGGATTCCGCATGTTCAAGTTGAAGTCGAACCGGTCGTACAGGGCCTTTTGCTCCAACTGCGGCAGGATGAACGACGCCCAGGTGCCGGTCTGGGCAAGAGTGTAGCTGCTGCCGAAAGGAAGGCAGTTTTGGGACGAGTGGTAGTTGTGGAGCGCGGTGCCGATCTGCTTGAGATTATTGCTGCACTGCATTCGCCGGGCGGCCGCTCGCACCGCCTGAACGGCCGGCAGCAGCAATCCTATGAGAATGCCGATGATCGCGATCACGACCAACAGTTCGACGAGCGTAAATCCTCCGGGTTGCAGATCTCGGATCTCCGATTGGCTCGCATGGCAACGTTTCATCTGTTTGTCGTCCTTTCCCGCGTGTCGCAGATCCACGATCTGCAATCCGAAACTCTACTTCCATCGCTTTCGTCCGTACCATCCCAGCCCCAGTAGCCCCAACGCGGCCAGCACGAAAGTCGAGGGCTCGGGCACGGCCGACTCCGCCAATCTCAGAGCGATTCCGTTGAATCGGACTTGATTGTCATTCTCCGAGAATTCGATGACCACCGGATTCGTGCCGTCGGAGATAATCTGATAGCTCAAAGGCGTCGTGTCGCTGAACCCAAGGACGTCGTCAAGAACCACGATTCCGTCGACGGCGACGTCGATTGTGAAGCCTGCAAACTCGGTCCGTCGAATCGGTTCCCAATGCCACGATTCAACGTCATACGTTCCCGCGGGCAGGTCGGAAATCGTGACGGTGACGGCTCCTCCGTCGTTGTTGTTGAAGACGAGATCGTCGATCAGTGCGTCGATGTTCGTGCCGTCGGCAATGAATGCACTTCCCGACGAGAGCACGCCGTCGTTCTGCTCCCGATTGCGCTCGGCTTCGTGACCACTTATTGCCATGGTCACGCCGTTAACCACGCTTGAAGGCGCCGTCAGGCTGGAGAAGCCGGTGAATGTCTCAATCGTTTCCGCATTAAGATCGGCAAGAATGGGAACCGCGCCACCGCCCGTCGCATCAGACAGCTCAAAGCCGTTGAATTTCACTTGGCGACCGCCGGTCATGTCCATGCCGATCACGACGTCGGAGCCGTCGGAGACAAAATTGAAGGTAAGGGTCGTGATGTCGGTGGGTGTCCGAGAGTCATCGGGAATCGTCACGTCACTAAACCACATGGAGTTAGTGACAACGGAGTCCGTCAAATACAGATCGAAAATTCCGTCGTCATTCTGCGTGCTGTGGTGATACGTGGTGATCTCGTAGCTGCCCGGATTCAAATCGCCCAGGGTCAATGTCATCACTCCATTGGCGTTCCGCAGCGCGCTATCGCTGAGCAGATCGCTTTGGTCGAGGAACGGGCCGCCGGTGATGGTGTTATAATCCCGGAAGTGCGTTTGGCCGGAAAGCGTGACGTCAATCGTACCGTCGCTGGCGGCGGCATTTGCGTACGTCAGTGTATGAGAACTCGCGTCATTGAAACTGAAACCATCAAATCCTGCCTGGAGAGGCACACTCGTACTTTGACTGAAGTCCACGCGCAGCGGGCCCGGGGTCACGGGCCCGGCGACCGGTTCAACGAAGTTGCCGGCGATTCCCCACTTGTCTTGTAGGTACCAACCGATGGCATTGAACTCGTTGCCGGTCGGATTGGCGGTACCGTCATTGGTCAGTTTTCGGTCGTGGAGATAGGCGTCCAAAACGGACCGGGGGCTGGGGAAAACCGGCGCTGAAAATGGTCCTACCGTAATGT
>JABMRP010000325.1 GCA_013202535.1 Planctomycetota bacterium | reverse complement strand
TTTCCATCGCCCGGCCCCAATCGCACCAGACCACGCAACGGCGGAACCGACCGTTCCGCACGGGCCGATCGTCGAACGAGTTGTCGCGGAACTTGAGGCCCTTAATCACCAAGGCGTCGTCGAAAGCGCGGACAAAACAGTCGCGAACTTCCACGTCCTGGCTGTTGCAGACGTCGATCCCGTCTGCGTTGTAGCGCCACAGGCCGACAAGTTTGACGCCGGTGATCGTCACGTCTCGGCAGCCGAACAGACTGCAACACCAGACGTCCGAATCGCGCATCACAATCCCTTCGATCGTCACCCGGGAACAGTCCGACAGACGAACGGCGCCACCGCCTTCACCGCGCGGAAACGGTTTCTGGTCCAGAATCCCGCGGCCCGCGATCCGGAGATTCGACGCGCCACGGGCATGAACGCTGCCATAGACCACTGCGCCGCCCGCGATATAGACGGATTCATTGCTCTGCAGCTCGATCCTCCCCGGCCGATGAACGCCGGGGCCGAAATAGCGGACCCCTGGAGCGCCGGGAGCGGGCGCGTCTTGCTCCGGTGGACTGGGAAACAAATGCAGCGCGTGATGCATCCCATTTACTTCGACCACCACCGGGCCGGGGCGATCGAGGGAAAACGAGATGCGGCCGTTCTCGATTGCCGGACGAATCCTGCGCGACGCCGGCCGGACGACAACCGACTGCACCGCCCGCCGCGAGACCACTTCGACCTTCACCGGCCCGTGCATATCCCAGCAGGCAAAGCCAGCGAGTTCGGTCTGTTCCACCGGCCGCTGGTAACCGGGCCAAACCTGGTTGAAAGGAACCGCCGAGACCCGGCAGGAGTAGACCGGGACCGCCTGCCCGTTGACCTGCAACTCGTAGTGCTCGCACAAAGCCTCGCCGTCAGGTGCCGGCCATGAGACGATTTCTGTTCCCGTGGCGGGATGCGGCAAGCAAGCGGCAAGGGGAATGCTCGCCAGAATCAAGGTTCGGAACATCCTCAGCATGGCAAGTTCTCCCAAGTTCGCAGATACGGCATGCGGTGGACACATTCAGCGCCTGTCCCTACTGATAACCCCGTCCTCCTTAACTGTCAAGGACTTGCGTCATTTGCCACGTAGCCAGCGCCGGGCTGGAATGCCCAGTTTTGACGGTGAACGAGGGCGCAAAATGGGCATGTTGAAAGCGGCGTTGGTGTTTCTGCGAGCGATGTTCATTCCCAAGGCACGCCTAAGGGCAAGTAACGGAGAATCTCCGATGAAACGGCAAACGCTCGAGTCGATGGTGTGTATCCTGATCCTGTTTCACTGCTTCTGTGTTGCGGCCGCGGACAACCCCGCGGCGATCGCACCGATCAAGCTCGAACAGATCATCTCGCGCGAGGATCCCAAGTTCAACTGCGCGCGGGCGAGCTTGACGATCGGCCGCGACGGCATGGTGTATCTCACCTCGGCCGGGCAGGACAGTGGCTACATCCTCCGTGTAAGCCGCGACGGCAAGGATAAACTCGGCGGGGCTTCGGTGCCCGCCGAGTTTATCCTGTATGTCGAGAGCCAGATCAACGAGGCCGGGGTCACGCTCGAATGCCCCCATTCTCGAACCATTACCGGCGGGCGCTGGACAAGGATTTCCGCGAAGATCAGATCCAGTTACAGATTCCGCAGACCAAACGCGACGGTGGCTACGATGGTGGCTACTTCGTCGCCATGGTGCCGGTGAAGCAAGGCGAAGCGGCACCGAAGTTCGAGACCCTCTCAGCAGGCAAAGCCGTGCGCGTGACCTTTCCGGATCGGATCGACACGATTATCCTGCAATCCGATCCCGGCACAGTGCAGATCGACGAGCAGAAGACGTCCGCCGCATCGGCGTTACTCCTGAAGCGCGGCGGTAAGATGCAAATCGTGAACTTCGACTAGAACATTCAATCACTGCTCTGGAGGTTCGCCGTCCACCTGCTATTGCGACTTCTCGATGGCCGCGCGGTAGTCGCTGTCGTCGTGCTTCTGCTTCCAGCCATCGGTCCGTGCCTCGAGGGCCGGCCGGTGCTTGGCCCACATTTCGTTGACCAACGCGTCCCACGCCTGACCTTGCCGTGCCCAATGTTTATCGTGGTCTTTGCCGGTTGCCTTCTTGATGTTCCTGAGAAGCCCTCCATGACCGGCGCGGAACCGGGGCCGACGTCCAACGCCCACAGCCCGTCGAAGAGCATACCGGCCGTTTCCGTATCGCGTACCAGACGAACGTTGTCGACAAACAGCGGCGCCTCGGGATCCTCGCCGATGGAGAAGACCATCCGCGTGATGCTGCTCTGGATTAGCGGCCGACCCGGGCGGGATTTCTCGCCGACGTACAGCGCCGTGGGGATGATCAGCGTGCTCGAACCGGGCGGGACAATCGTTGTGTAGTTCACGCGGGTCCAGTAATCACGAGTGGCCGTGTCGCGGACCTCGAAGTAGAGTTGCAGCGGGTTTTGCGCGTCGGTGTGGACGTCGGCCTTGACGTAGTCGTAGCCGGACCAGTCCTGGGCCGCGTCCATCGAGACGTAGCTCTCGTCGATCCGCAGGGCCTTGCTCCCGTCGGTGGCGTGTTCGGCGACAACCGTCCCGCCGCCAAAAGGGTTCTTCTTCTCGAAGGAAGTGATGAGCCTGATCGGCTCGCCGACGATTTCGGCCTTGTTCGTTTCCAGCGGCGAGCCACACGCGTAGCAACGGCCCCACGCCGGCATGTTGCGATAGCCACATTCATCGCAGCGGACGGCCCCCTCACCCAGTTCGCCGGGCGGGGCGATCGGCTTCTCCTCGCCGCCGAGAACGGGCTCGAAGGTCTCCTTGAAGGCATTGTCCATGAATTCTACGGAGTAAGTCACGTGGGGATCGATGGCCTGAAGTCCCAGCATCAACAATCACTTCACCATCCGGACCTCGACAACCGCCCCTCGGCCGCCGCTGGCGATGACACGGTGAATGCTCAGATCGTTGCGGCCGGCGGGCATGGCAGCGGGAACCCAGGGGCGGGTGGACCGTAGCGGTGCAAGGTGGCGGATGATGGTCGCGTCGTCGACGCCGCCGCGGTCGTCGAGCGGGCCGGAGCCGAACTTGGATTTCGCCGGGTCGGGGTGGTCGCCGACGTTTTCCAGGAACTCGAAACCTCGCGGCGAAGCGTCCTTGTTGCCGGTGTTGATGTTCGAGCCGATCAGACCACCCCGCGCTGGGGGCCTCGCATTGTTCCGCCACACGGTGTCGGCGGTCGTGCCGGGCTTCTGCACCCAAAACTGGTTGTTCAGCGCCAGCACACTCGCTCCGCTGCCATCGCCGCGTAGTTCGAAGCGGCACGTCTCCTGCGTCTCCACGGGCATCAGTATGCAGGTGGCCAGCGTGAACAGGCCGCGGAAATTGTCGGCGGCAACGGTTGGGGCCGTTTCGCTGGTCGCATACGAGAACCGCGTGGCATCGATCGATAGCGTGCCGCTATCCGTCAGATGCAGGCCGTTGAGAGAAGCGGAACTTCGTTCATGGTAGACGCCACGGACCACCAATCGGCCACCTTGCTTTACGTCGTATTGGCCGGCGGCCGTACCGGTCGCTCCAGTGAACACGGCAACCGTCGACCCCGTTGCGCTGTCGTTGCCCCGCCCGATCACTTCGACCCAAGTGCCGCCGTTGCCGCTGCCCTGCAGAGCGCGGAACTGCAGGGCCGTGTTCTCGATGCCGGTGACCCGCAGGGCGGCGGTCCGACCGTGGGCTTGTCCGGTTGGTCCGCTGGTGTTCAGTTGATCCACGAAGATCCGATCACCGCTCCGATCGGGGGATTCGACGAGCATCGCCGCCGCCGCCGATCCGGCCTGGATTTGCAGGTCGCGGATGGTCACTTGGCTCGGACCCTCGATTCGCAGGAGCACACCATCAGCAGGGCCGGCCCATACGAGCCGCGTGGCGATCTCGCTCGCGCCGTCGCCCACCAGTTGCAGATCACAGCCGCGCGGGACGACCAGCGTGCGGTCGATCTTGTAGGCTCCCATCGGCAGATGAACCACCGGCCGCTGTCCGGCAAGCGCGGCCGCCTGGTCGATTGCCTGCTGGATTGTCGGCGCGTCGGCGGTCGCGGGCAGGTCAAACACCTTGCGATGGCGGCGCGGCGGAGTCGGGGGAAGCGTCGGGAGTGAATCCGAGATATCTTTCGCCGCAACAACTTTCTCGTCGATGCGACGAAAGCGGCCACGTTCTGCGACAGCGTCGTCCTTCGAGTACACGTTGCCGACGAACGTTTGATCCGCCCACGTCATGCGTATGCCGCGTGAATGGTCGCCCAACCGCAGCACATTATCAACGACCAGATACGGCCCGGCGTTGTCCAGCAACATCGCCCAATCGCCGGTGGGATCAAGTACGCGGTTACCGGTGATGCTGGTGGGCGCGCCCCACGTGTGGCCGCTGGAGAAATCGAGGAAGCACTTTGACCCGACGCTGGTGTTGTTGACCACCGAGAACGCCATCAGGTTCGCAATGCTGACGTCCGCGACCTTGGACCGCAGAAAGAGGTTCTCCCAGGCGTGCCAGTTGCCCATGACGTTGTGGATACCGCGGCCGCAGTCCTCGAAGCGACAGTACCAGACCCAGATGTCCATCGAGTTCCAGTTGACCGTCTGGATACCGACGTCGCACCGCAGAAACTGGCAACGCAGAACCTCGTTCTCGGCCTGGCCGGCCGATCCGGGCCAGCCGAAGACGATGCCGTGCTTCGCGTCACGGCAAACCAAGTCGCTGGTTTCGTTGTAGGTCGAGAACCGCGGGCCATAGAGTACGCACGTTCCGGCACGGCCCATACCGTCGAACGTCAGCCGCGAGAGCTTCGCGTACCACGCATCCCATTGAAACATCGTGCCGGCCTCGGCCCCATCCCACTTGAGCACAACTTTGGCCGGATCCTCGCCAACGATCGTGACCATGTTGTCTTGATGGGCCTGACGAGCCGTCTTCAACGTCCGCGTGATGCGATACGTCCCGGCAGGCAGGTAGAGCACGCAGGCCTGCTTGTGCTCGCGGATTTCGTCGAGCGCTCGCTGCAAAGCAGCCGTGTCATCGGCCTTCCCATCGCCGACCGCCCCGTAGTCCCGCCGCACGTCCAGCCAACTGGCCAACGGGCCGACAAATTCCTCCTCGGAAGCCATCGCAGTCAGCGGCACGAGGCACGCCAGTAACGAGAATATTCCCCGGAAGGCGAAACATGTGCCAGCGGAACGAACCATGTCAAGAGGGCGTGCAGTCATCATGTGGGTTACTCCGGTGGTTTCACCATATCTTCGTCGATTTCAGCGAGGAGTGCCAGTCCCGCGAGTCCCGAGGGCAATTCGGCGCGGGCACTGCAACGGGGCAAGAAACCTGATATAATAATTGACGACCCATTCGGCCCACACAGGGCGGCAGAACCATGACGAAACGGTTTCAATCACTGATTGCGTTGATCACGCTGCACATCCTCTTTCTGCCAGTACGTCCGCTGGTAACCTCGGTAACTGAAGCCTGCGCCCAAGAGTCGCAAGCGGAGGCTCCGCAAGCTTCATCACCGATCCATGCGGCGGAGTACGATGCTGCCCTGGTCGGTATGAGCGTGCCCAAGAAGGTCACGGCTGGGGAGGTTTTCGCAGCGACGATCTCCATGCGGAACACGGGCACCAAGGCGTGGGGAGGATGGCCCATTCGCCTGCGCTCGGTCAACCCGCAAGACAACCTATCCTGGGGAACGAATTACATCCTCATCGCCCAGGGCACGTCGGTTAGGCCGGGAGAAGAGTATACCTTTCGGTCCAACCTCAGAGCGCCGGCCAATCCCGGCAAGATCAACTTCCAGTGGCAAGTCTGCAAAGACGGAACAACGTGGCTCGGAGAGACCACGCCCGGCAGAATCGTCGAAGTGGTCGCCGGGCCGGCCGAAGCAGGTGCGACCCTCGCGCCGGCCACGCGAACTTCCGACGGCAAGAGAGTCCTGGCTCTCGATGATTTCGAGTACCTTGGATCCTTCAAGGCACCTAAGACCGTCGGGGACGCGCGGGGCGCGTTCTCGGAAAGCGGCCTGGCGTTGCGACCGATGGCCGATGGACGCGATCGGCTACTGATGAATTACACGCATCCGACCCAGATGCTGTTCGAGATTGAGATCCCTGCACTGGTCAAGGTCGAGGACGGCGAGCACGCCGGTCTGGAGACGGCGGAGGTCCGGAAGATCTGGGGGCCGCTGAAAGTTGTGAAGCCCGGCCAGCAGGCCATCGGCCCCAACGGAGGCTTCACGTGGTTCGAGGAGACACGGACCCTTTTCTGGACTTCGTATCACGGCTACAAGACCGGCAACGCGCCGCCGGTCTTGGCTGCGACTACGTTGTCCGACGATGGCCAAGTAACTCACGGCGGGCCATGGTACATCTCGGCGCCGGACGGGCTGTACAAGTCGTACTGGGGTGGCGTGATTGGCCTGCCCGAGACTTTCGCCGACATGTACACCGACGGGAAGCGTTTAGCGCTCGGCTTCGGTGGATACTACAGCATCTGCGGCTCCGCCAGCCGCGGCCCGGCACTGGGCACGATTCCCCATCCGGATCCGAAACAGACATCCCTGCCCGTCACCGCGTTGCTCTACCATCCTCACGATTCACCCTCGCCGCGCGACGGCAACTACTTCAACGCCAACTGTGGCTTCTGGAGCGATCAGCCTGACGGCCCCGACAAGGGGACCTGGACCTACGACGACTGGTGCCGGGCCGGAACGTTCATCGACACACCGGCCGCACACGGCTACGTGGCATTCGTCCGCCTGGGCACGGGCCGGTTGGGATACGACTTCGGGGCCATCACCAGCGCGGGCACTTCGCAATACTGGTACTTCTACGACCCGAAGCAGCTCGGCGAAGCCGCCCGCGGCCAGAAACAGCCTTGGCAGACCACTCCCAGCTCGACAGCGCGGGTCAACTACCCGCTCGGCCGCACGGTGACCGGCGCCTGTTTCGACGCCCGGACCCGCCGGCTGTTCCTGTGCGTGACCTGGGCCTATCCCGAGGGCAAAGAAAGCTACCCCGTCGTCCACGTGTATAAGGCACGATAAGAACGAGTGACGCGGGAGAGGAGGAAACCGGCATGATTCAGAGATACACGCTTTTCATCTGCATGTTCAGTTGCACGCTGGTCGCCTGGGCACCGTGTGCCACGGCGGACGATCCGTCGCCGCTGAAGGCGATTCGTCAGATCGACATCGTCCACATGACGCATACCGACATTGGGTTTACCGATCATCCAATCGTTTGCCGACGGCAGCAAGTGCGGTATCTCGACATCGCCATCGACGCCGTGCTGGCCACGCGCGAAGCACCGGCGGACGCGCAATTCTATTGGACGGCCGAAACGACACTGGCGGTTGACGATTGGTGGAAAGCTGCCGACGCGGCCCGGCGAGAAGAACTGCTCAGAGCGATCGACTCCGGCCGGTTGGAGATCGCGGCGATGGCCACAAACCAGACGCCAACGCTCGATCCGGCCGAGTGGCATACGGTGCTGCACTGGCTGCCTGACGAGTTGTCCGAGCGAGTTCATCCTCGTGTGGCGATCCAAAACGACGTCAACGGGTTTCCGCGAGCGGGTGCGGTCGCATTGTTGAACGGGGGTGTGGAGTACCTGTTTATGGGTATCAACTCGACCAACGGTGGCCCGCCATTTGGCGGGCCGTCGGCATTCTGGTGGAAGATGCCGGACGGGCGCCGCATGTTTGTCTGGCTGGGCGACCACTACGCGCGGGGGTTCTACTATTTTCATCCCCAGAGTTGGCGGCGGGGTCCGGTTCCCGAATCGACCGATACGAGATATCGTCCGGCGCGGCCGGGCGATTTCTTCCGTGCCGACGAGGCCTCCGTGCGTGCCGCCCATGCTCATCTGCTGGGCCAACTTCGCGATCTCGAAGCGAAGGGATACGCCTTTCCATCGCTGATCGTGTCGGTGACAAATGAGTGGCGCATGGACAACGATCCTCCGTTCCCACCGCTGGCCGACTTTGTGGCCGCCTGGAATCGGTTAGGTTTGAAACCGATACTGCGCATGTCGACGGCGGCCGATGCTTTGGATCGGATGCGGCGTGAGATTGGCGACGACATTCCGGAGTACGAAGGGGAATGGACCGACTGGTGGGCGAACGGTGGCGTCTCCGGGCCACGCGAAGTGGCCGCCAGCCGTCGCGCCAAGCGGTTGACGGCTGCCGCGCTGTCGCCTGCCTGGGGACCGACCGACGAGCGAACTCGCAAGGCGGCCGATACGATCTATCGCGATTTGTGCCTGTTCGACGAACACACCTGGGGTTCGAGTAACAGCGTGGCCCAGCCACACAGTCTTGAGACGTGGGGTCAATACAACGAGAAGTCGCGAATGGCTTATCGGCCCTTGGCGCTGGCCAAACTGTTGTTAGCCCAGCGGGCACGGACGGCAGTTTATGAGGCGGATGAAGGTCTCTACGTGGTCAACACGGCAAAACTTCCATGGAGCGGATGGATCACGATGCCCACCTCGTGCCTGCGCGGAAACTTTCACTCCCTGGAAGATCCGAAGACCGGAGAGTTGATTCCTCTAACCTACGAGTCCGGCTATCGGCCGTTCTCCCGCCCCGCCAGTGAGCAGGAGCTGACGGTCACCAATACCTCGGAGACTTTCCCTGACCGTTGTCCCAACCAGCAGGTGCGTTTCTGGATGGAGGGGATCGAGGGCGAGTCGAGCCGGCGTTTGCGGTTGAGCGAAAAAACGCTTGAGCCGGGGCCGCCGCCAGAACCGGTGAAGGTGGCCCTCGACCAACACGGGTGGCCCACGTCCGCCTGGTGGCCGGGAATGGAGGAACCGCTGTTCGAGGCCGGTACGGGGGATTTCGTTTCTGTCGCCATCCGCGGATTTGCCGGGCGGTGGGTGTACGGCGACGTCTTCGGAACCGGCGATCCGGCGCAGCGAGAACAACAGCGTCGTCAGGCATTGGAGGAAGTGACCGCCGTGGCCACGGAGTCGGCACGGGTCGAGCAAAATGCGCGTACCACGGTCTATGAGCAAACTCTGAGACACCCGCGGGTCAAATGGCTCACGCGACGCCTGGAGCTCTGGAATCGCGAGCCGAGGGCCCGGTTGACGGTCCGTTTTCACCGCACGGAATCGGAACGGCCGGAAGTTCTCTTCGTGACATGCGTCTCGCCTTCGAACAATGAATTGCCGGAAACGAGCAACGGCGGTCTTCCGTTTGTGCCGTACGAGGATCAACTGCCGGGCACCTGTCGCGACTATTTCTCGATCGACAGTTGGGTTCGATGTCGGTCGCCTGCCGGACAGTGGCTTTGGGTCTCGCGCGACGCTCCGCTGGTCACATTCGGCGACCATCAGGTCCTGGCCCGCCGGACTGCTCCGCCTAAGCAGGCCAACCGTATCCAGGCGATGGTGTTCAACAACGTGTGGTTTACGAATTTTGTGGCGGATAGTCACGGGGCTTTCGAGTTTCAGTTCGATATCGCGTGGCAGCCGCCCCACGCAGCGGACGTCGACGTCGGGCAACGCGCCGACACCATACTGTCCGAGCCGCAAGTCGTGATCAATCCCGGCCTCCGCGCATCTCCTATCTTCCTTCAACGGTTACATCGTCCGTAGTGCGAGCGACTCACGGCCACATTTCGTTCAGCATCTTGACGCCATCCAATTCGACGTGTGCCCGGTCGGCTGGTACAATTACCGGACGGAGTTTTTCCAAAGCAGGAACATTCCCGTCGGAAGGAGCAACGGCAATGAGGATCGGACTCGCGCTACTATGGGCTCTGGTGTGCTGCATCTCCACGCACGCGGATGCGGCCGAGATGACCTACCCGCCCAGGCTGCCTGGCGGCAAGACCGTCTTCACCGCGACGAGCCGGGAACTGTTGACGCCGCCGGAGTCGATGAAATCCGTGGCCGTGGCGCGGGAAGCGCCGACGGTGGACTTTCTCTACTACCCGTGCCAGACGTATCCCGGCAATCCCTGGAGCAATTGGGGCGACGGCTGCGCGGTGGGCGAGAAGTACTACTCGGCCATCGGCGATCATCTGGCGCCGGCGGGCAACGCGTTCGTTTACGAGTACGACGCGCTGGCGAAGAAGCTCCGCCTGCTGGCCGACATCCGCAAGGTGCTCGACATGCCCGACGGCCACTACGCGCCGGGCAAAGTCCACAGCCGCATCGACACCGGCAGCGACGGCTGGCTGTACTACGCCACGCATCGCGGCTCGACTCGCGTCACGACGGACCAGTACCACTACCGAGGCGACTGGATCCTGCGGACACACCCGGCCAGCGGCAAGACGGAGATCGTCGCCCAAGGGCCCGTCGGCAAGCAGTGCGTCCCGTGCAGCGTGCTGGACGACAAGCGGCTGATTTTTTACGGCAGCACGCAGGCAGGGGACGTGCAGGATAAGCGGCACACGTTCTTCGCCTACGACGTCGAGGCGAGAAAACTGCTCTATCGCGGTTACGGCGGGCCGGCACGATACTTCATGTTCGCGAGGTCCACGGGGAGAGTATACTTCACGCCGGATCTGGCGGGCAAGCTGTATCGCTACGATCCGGCCGCGGGGGGCGGACCCGTGGAGTTGGACGTCGAGATGGGCCTTCGGGCGGCCACACGGGAGACGCCGCAAGAGTCGATCTACGCCGTCTCGGGCAAGGATGAGGCGATGCTGTACCGCTTCGACGTACGGACGGAGAAGGTCCAGAAACTTGGCCCCGCCGCCGTGGGTTCCCAGACGTACATCACCACGCTCGACGCCGACCCGACCGGCCGATATTTGTACTATGTGCCCGGCGCGCATGGCGGGGCGTACGAGGACGGTGTGGCCGTGGTGCAGTTCGATGTCCGCACGCGCAAGAAAAAGGTCATTGCCTACCTGTACCCGTTCCTGAAGAAGCACTGCGGCTACACGCCCATCGGTACCTTCAGCACGGCGGTCTCGCCCAACGGTGACAAACTGTATATTACGTGGCACGGCTCATGCGACGAGACATGGGAGCGCCGGCCGTCTTGGGACGCCTGTGCGCTGGTGGTGGTGCATATTCCCGCCGAGGAGAGAAAGCCATGAAGTCCGGACCATATCAAACGTCCAGCGTTATGCGTCGAATGATGAAGCTTGGAAAACTCCGAGTGCCGCCGAGCGTCTTCGTACTGGTTGCGGTTGTCGCGTCTGTGGGATCTGCCGAGGAGATGCGGTTTGAGGATGTCGCCGAGACGGCCGGTCTACACGCCGAGCTTCGCGGCATGATGGCCCACGCGGCGGCGTGTGGCGATGTGGATGGTGACGGAGATCTCGACCTGTTTGTCGCCGGCTTCTGCGACCGGCCGGCCGAG
>JABMRP010000324.1 GCA_013202535.1 Planctomycetota bacterium | reverse complement strand
GAGACGAGCAGCGCGTCGACGGGTTGCTGGAGGAGTACTTCAAGAAGTTCATGCTCGACTACTACTTCCCGCCGTTCTCGGTGGGTGAAGTACGGCCGATCCGCGGCCCGGGGCGACGGGAAATCGGTCACGGGGCGCTGGCCGAACGGAGCGTCAAGGCCGTGCTCCCCGATCCCGACGAGTTCCCCTACACGATCCGCGTGATTTCCGACATCCTCGAATCGAACGGGTCCAGTTCGATGGCCTCCGTCTGCGGAGCCACGTTGGGGCTGATGGCCGCGGGCGTGCCGATCAGCAATCCGGTGGCGGGTATCTCCATCGGACTGGTCAAGGAATCGGACGATAACTGGGTCCTGCTGACCGACATCGTCGGCGACGAGGATCATCACGGCGACATGGATTTCAAGGTGGCCGGTACCCAGAACGGCATCACCGGAATTCAACTCGACCTGAAGATCGACGGCATCGGCGAGGAGATTATTCGGGCCACGTTGGTCCAAGCCCGGGAGGCGCGGATCGAGATTCTTCGATCGATGCTGACCACCATTTCGCGGCCGAACGAGTCGATTTCTCCATGGGCACCGCGGCTGATTCGCCTGAAGATCGAAGTGGATCGAATCGGTATGTTGATCGGTCCGGGTGGGAAGACGATTCGCGGTATCCAAGAGAAGACCGGTGCGTCGATCGACGTGGAAGACGACGGCACGGTGACCGTGGCCAGCCACAACAGCGAATCGGCCGACGCCGCGATCAAGCAGGTCGAGGCGCTGACCGCCTCGGTGCAGGTGGGCAAGATCTACGACGGGGTCGTCCAGAGCGTGAAGGACTTCGGTGCCTTTGTCGAGATTCTTCCCGGTCGCGACGGCCTGTGCCATATCAGCGAGTTGTCCGAGGAGTATATCAACAGTGTCTCGGACGTCTGCAAAGTGGGCGACGCGATGAAGGTGAAGGTGATCGCGGTCGACGAGCAGGACCGCATCAAACTGAGCCGGCGCGCCGCCATGCTGGAGCTTGGCGAGAAGGACAAGCCGGCCGAGGAGTCGGCTTCGTAGACCCAACATGCCGCGGGCAACGCCGGGTTGCCCGCGGTGCGGTGTTTATTCGTAGTACAGGCGCCATGAACTCAGCGAATCGTTCTCCCTACGCCGAAGAGAACCAGAAGCTGGTCGATCGATACACGCAGATCGCCCGGCTGGCCGGGGGGCTGGCCCACGAAATCAAGAATCCGCTGTCGACGATCCGGCTGAACATGGAACTGTTGGCCGAGGACTTCAGCCCCGAAGAGGGTAAAGAGCCCACTCGCAGGCAACGCCGCGCGCTGGCCAAGGTCGAGGTGGTGCAACGGGAATGCCAGCGGTTGCAGGATCTGCTGGACGACTTCCTCAACTTCGCCAAGGTTCGCCGGCTGAAACTGGAGCCGGCCAATCTCAATATCCTCGTCCGCCGCGTGCTCGATTTCTTCCAGCCGCAGGCCGAGGAGGCGGGTATCGAATTGGTCGACTACCTGGCCAGCGATCTGCCCAGTGTGGTGGTCGACCGCGAGGCCTTTCACGGTGCGCTGTTGAACCTCGTGATCAATGCCCAGCAGGCGATGCCCAATGGCGGTCAACTCGTCGTGCGAACCAACGCCCGCGGAAACGGCGTCGTACTGGACCTGATCGACACCGGGTGCGGCATGGACGAGCGACACGCCGCGCAAGTTTTCGACGCCTTCTTCTCGACCACCAGCGGCGGTACGGGATTGGGACTGCCGACGGCCAAGAAGATCGTCGAAGCGCATAACGGCGAAATCTCCATACAGAGCGAGCCGGGACGCGGAACACAGATCACCATCAAGCTGCCTACGCCCGCGAGACTGCCGGGGGTAGGGACTGGGGACCAGGATTAGCAATTAGCAATTAGCGATTGGGCATTGGGCATTGGGCATTGGGCATTGGGCATTGGGCATTGGGATTTAGAATCGGCATCTTCACGTTATGACTTCCTCGAAATCAACGTCCGAAGCTTCGCCTGGCGAAGCCACCGAACCGCGTACGGAAGTGCTGGTCGTTGACAACGACCAGGCGCATGCCGAGGCGGTCGCCGAAAGCCTGGACCGCGTCGGCTTTCACTGCACCGTGGCTACTTCCGGTTCGCAGGGCGCGGCGATGATCGAGGAGAAGCTTTTCGACATCGTCATCACCGATCTGGTGATGGGCGACGTGGACGGGCTGGAACTCCTCGGCCGGGCCAAAGAATCGTCGGACCAGTGCGAAGTGATCTTGATGACCGGTCACGGGACGATCCCCTCGGCCGTGACGGCCATGAAACAGGGGGCGTTCAACTATCTGCTCAAACCGTTGGACATCGGCCAGCTTCGCGCGGTGGCCGAGAAGGCGGCCGAAAGCGTCGCCCTGCGCCGCGCCAACGTCGACTTGAAGCGACGCCTGGATGAGAAATACGGCTTCGAGGGCGTCATCGGCGACAGCCCCCAGATGCGCGACATTCTTCAGCGGCTCCGCCGCATTGCCCCCACCAACGCCAGCGTGTTGATCCAAGGCGCCACCGGCACGGGAAAGGAACTCGTCGCCCAGTCGATCCACCAGAACAGCCCACGCAAAAACAAACCGTTCGTGGCCCTGAACTGCGCGGCGCTGAGCGAGAATATCCTGGAAAGCGAATTGTTCGGGCACATCAAAGGCGCATTTACCGACGCCTCGACCGATCGGGTGGGGAAATTCGAGTACGCCAACGGCGGAACCCTCTTCCTCGACGAAGTGGGCGACATGCCCATGCCCACGCAGATCAAGCTGTTGCGCGTGCTGGAAAACGGCGAGATCACCCGCGTCGGGTCCAACGACCCGGTCCGGGTCAACGTCCGCATCCTCTCGGCCACCAATCGCAATCTGGAAGAGGCCATTACCGGAGGCGGCTTTCGCAACGACCTGTATCACCGGCTGAAGGTCGTCACGCTACGGCTTCCCACCCTGTTGGAGCGGAGCCGGGATTTGCCCGTTTTGATCGACCACTTCGTCAAGCAGTTTGTCAAGCAACACCAGAAGCAGATCAAGGGCATGACGCCACCGGCACGCCGCCGGCTATTTGCCTACCAGTGGCCGGGAAACGTCCGTGAACTTCGCAACGTGATCGAGAGCATGATCGTCGTGGATTGCGACGGATTGCTCGATCTGGACGATCTGCCCGAGGAACTGGCCGACGGCGCCGAGCCCGGCAACGACCCTCCCGGCAACACGCTGGCGAGCCTGGTCGGCAAACCGCTGCAGGAGATCGAACGGCTCTTCATCGCCGAAACCCTGCGGATGACGGGTGGGAATCGGGAAGAAGCCGCCCGGCTGTTGGGTATCGGTCAGCGTACGCTCTACCGGAAGATCAAAGACTTCGAGCTATGAGAAGACCGCTTTAGAACCGCAACTCGGCCCTGCCGACAAATCCATCAAGGGTCAGCAAGTCGCCCAGCCCGACGAATTCGTTCCTCTGCACGGCCGCAATGAATTCGTCGGTACGGACCGTGTTGAACCAGAATCCGGCATTGTAGCCCAGATCGAAGCGAAATCGCCCATTGCAGCTTGTCCAGCCCATGCCCACCTCGAGATCGATGGTCGGTACGAGGCGGCCGGCCTTCCACCGGGTTTCGGCAACCACCGGAT
>JABMRP010000323.1 GCA_013202535.1 Planctomycetota bacterium | reverse complement strand
TCGTGTCGGGCCCGGAGATTCTCCACAGTTCCTTGCCCGAGTCGGCGTCGATGGCCAGGATATCGTTCTTGGGGTCGGCTGACTGCCGGATCGTTGGTCCATACGCCTCGCGTCGAAAAAGGCTCTTGTTCAGCGCCGAGCGCGCCAGGTCCGCGTGGGCTGCCGAGATGTCGGACTGGTCGCCCGTGACAACGTACAGAACGCCCCGGTCATGCACGAACTCCATCGTCCCCGCGGTTTCTGCGTGCTTCTTGACGACGGCGCCGGTCGCCGCATCGAACACGGTAATCGGCGCCGAGTATCCGGGCGTGCAATAAACAACGTCCCCCACGGCGGCCAACCGCCGCTGGATCTGCACGGGCATCTCCTTGTTGCGGATGAAGATCGGGTGCCAATCGGAAAACATGACCCGCCAGAGGGCGACCCCGTTGTAGGCGTCCCGGGCCACGAGCGCCTGCTTGCCCGGCAGCGCCGGGTGCTCGGCGGAGGCCAGGTCCTCGACGGTGAACAGGCGCCCGTTCGTCGAGACCATGCTGTTGATCGAAGGCATCGCTAGGTGGGATCGCTGCCACTCCGGCTCGCCCAGCCACTGATACCGCCGGGGCGGACCGACGACCGTGTCCTGAGCCACGGCGTTGTTGTCCGCGCCGTGATAGTGCTGTTCCCACTGGTCGGTGCCCGGCATCTGGGGCTTGTCACTCACCGTCCATTTGCCGTTCCGCTTGACCACCGCGCTGCCGAAAGGCCGAAGCACGCGCATGATTTCGCCCGCCGGAACCGCGCCCGCGTCCTCGCAGACGACGAGCGTCGCCAGGTTATCCACATAGGGGAGCTTCTTCCCGCTCCAGTGGATAATGGAAACCGGGCCGTACACTCCGATCGCACGGATGGCTGCGCGCGCCGTTTCGACACGTTTCGCGTCAGCCTGGAGTCCCTGAACGACGCAGTTGTCCCCCAGGCGCAGCGCCGCAGTGAGCTTCCCGTCCCCGCAGCCGACGTGGATCACCAGGCCGCCGTGGAAACGGGCCAAAGCAGCAATCCGCTCGGCCTCATCCGCCGCGCCGGCCAAGGCGGCCGAGACGAGCGTCGCCAACAGGACGCCAACAACCGAGACAATCCGCAGTGAAACGGACGTCGCACGAAAACGCTCTATTGCCTGCATGAGATGCTCCTCCATTTGCCGGGCATGTCGACCCAACGTCGCCCCAGACGCACGCTGGGAAATGCTCGATTAACAGGAATTTGCTTTTTCACCGCAGCCGCCCACCGCTCCACGCGATGATAGCGGCTGCTGCTGGCGCGTGGCGTCCATGGATGCGTGCGAATGCACCAGAACCGCCACGTCGACTTCCGACGCGGCCGACGGCTGGGCAAGTACGATCATCTGATCGAGTTGTACGGTTTTCGCTGGCATTCGGAACTCGATATCCGCTCGATCAAACAGACGCTCGGCTTGGACCACGTTCGTTGCAAGTCGCCGTCGATGGTTCGCAAAGAACTCTGGATGACGTTGTTGGCCTACAACCTGATCCGCACCACCGCGCTCTACGTGCCCGAGGTGTTGCGTGCGGAGGGCAATTGAGTGTTTATCGCGTGTAACCGGCATTTTGGACAGGACAGGCGGGGAACAGCCCCGCAACCTGTTGACGCAAAGCGTTACCAAAAAACGACTTACTGCTCATGCCGTTATGCCGTGTACGTGGACGTCTTGCTGCGGGTAGGGGATGCTGAATCCTTTCTCATCGAAGCCGAGCTTGATCTTCTCGGTCAGGTCCCAGCGGACCGCCCAATAGTCGGCGGCGCCGACCCAGGGGCGGACGACGAAGTTCACGCTGCTGTCGGCCAACTCGTTGACGGCCACCACCGGCTCGGGGTCTTTGAGGATTCGCTCGTCGGCGGCGATGAGGCTTTCGAGGAAATCCCGGACCGCCTTGAGGTCGTCGCCGTAGCCGCAGCCGATCACCAGATCGATCCGCCTGGTCTTCTTGGCCGTGAAGTTGGTGATCGTACCGCCGGTAATCTGGCCGTTGGGGACGATCATCTGGATGTTGTCACCGGTCCGCATGATCGTGCTGAAGATGTGAATTTCCTCGACGACGCCCTTGGAACCTCCGGCCTCGACGAAGTCGCCGACCTCAAAGGGCTTGAAGAGAATGAGCATGACGCCGGAGGCGAAGTTGGCCAGGGAACTCTGTAGAGCCAGGCCGATGGCCAGGCCGGCGGCGGCGATCACGGCGGCCAGGGACGTCGTGTTCACGCCCAGTCGGTCCACCGCGGCCACCACCACGAAGGTCAGTAGCAAGCCGTAGACGATGTTGGCCAGAAACTTCGAGAGGGTCTCGTCCACGTCGGCCCTTGCCATCAGCTTGACGCTGAAGGCCCGGAGAATCTTGGCTACCCAGCGGCCGACGATGAAGAGCACGATAGCGGCCAGGATGTTCATGGAAAAAGCGAAACCTCTTTCCGTGACGAAGGCCAAGATCTGGTTCCACAGGGAACCGGCCTCGCTTGCCAAATCGGTCTGGGTGGCTTGTGCAAACAGCGGCGTCATGGGGCGACTCCTAAATCGGGTGATGGGTTGTAATCCTCAGCCGCTGAATTATATTCGCCCAGTCAAGGGGTGGGCTTGGGGTCCTGATGAAATAGACATGTCGGTGGGTAGCGTTCCCCTCGGATTAGCGGTGAGCCGCG
>JABMRP010000322.1 GCA_013202535.1 Planctomycetota bacterium | reverse complement strand
GGGGCCATAGAGTCTCTGGCGAATGGCCGGGCTCCACTTGTTGGCGAAATCGGTCGCCTCGCCGCCGATGCCGGGCATCGAGTTCATGCTCCAGATGGCCCCGTCGCACCACGGCCGATCGATCAGCCGGGCCGGGATCTTGCCCGAGGCATCGTGGTAGCCGCTGGTCAGCAAGGCCTTCGCGCGAGCATCGCCGGCCTTTCCGGCCAGACGTTTCCCCTCGGCCAGCGCGGCTTCGTGTGTCCGCGGCATCCCCTCGGGCATCGGCATCCACCAGGTCATCGGCTCGGTATAGCGGAAGGTGACGATCCCGTGGGCGTCGTCCCAGGCCGTCTCGTTGTTGCCCTCCTTGAATTGGAAGCCGAAATCCTCCCAGTCTTTCACTGCGCTGATCTTGGCAAACGGCATCCAGATGCCCTGCTTCGGCGTGCGACAGCGGAACTGCTCGGGAAACGCTTCGTAGTAGCCGGCCAGTGCGGCGCGAAAGCCCCACTGGGGATCGAACGCGAATCGACAGAACCGCACCCGGGCCGTCGGTTTCTCCGGCGTCAAACCGATATCATAGGCCAGAAACAACTCGCCGGCGGCGGCGTTGTAGCCGATGCGGAAGAAGGCCGGCCGGGTCATGTCGATACCCAACGCCACGCCGCGACGGTCATCGGCCACGGCACCCAACGGATAGCGCGACATCCGGCCGTTGGAACCGGCGCCGAAGGAAACCGTGCCAAGATACTCCCGCCCGGCTTCGACCGGCACGTTGTGGCGCGGGTTCTCCAACCACTGGAGGTCTTTCTTGTCAACCGGCACGGAGTAAACCAGCGTAACCGCTCGGTCGCGGCCGGTCGTGTCGGAAAGGGTGACGTCGAAGAACGTCGCCCCGGGGTGCGTGGCCTGTTGGCAATTGAGCTTTAACCCCAGCGCCGGTTGGTCGATCCGCACGAAGTCGGACCCGGCGGCCACGTCGCGAACCGCAAAACCCTCGCCAGGCACCGTCGGCGATTGCACCACCACGCCGTCGAAGCGGAAGGTGCCCGCCGGGGCATGAATCTGGACCAATCGCGGATCGCCGAAGGTGGCCTTGCCCGAGTGACGGCGAAGCAGCATGTAGAAGGTCAGCGATTTGACCGGTTTCTCGGGCATGACCAACACGCGACGGCGCTGCCAATCGTGCGTTCCCTTGCCGAACCCGGCGATCCGGCCCCACAGGGGCGTGCCGTCGGTGTAGACGAGATCAAGATAGAGCGAGTAGTCGGCCGGCGATCCGCCTTGAACGTCTTCGGCCTTGCTGGAAAGCTCGGCCAGGATCGGCTCGGGGCGGACTTGATCGAGCCGGACCGTCTGGCACACGCCCCGGCTGGCCCGGGCGTCGGAGCCGTTGTCGCAGACCATCCATTGGCCGTCGCGCCGGAAACCCTGTTCGTACGCTCGCCAGGCGTCGGGCTTCAGGAGGTTCTCGCCCGGGGTGTCGAGTGTCAGCACCCGCTTGCTCACCTCGGGCGGCTCTTCGGCAAGACAGAGCATCGCCGGGGCGAGAAGGACCAGTAGGAAGCAGGCCGCGGTGCGCATCTTCGGGTCTCCTTTACTTCTCCACCGGCAGCTTACCCTGTAAGAGCAACTGGCCGAAGGTCAGTGCATCGGGATCGCCGGGCTGGCTCTTGGTTTGGGCCGAGTGCCCGAAGGCAGCGTGCATTTGAGTGCTCTTGCTGCTTCGCCGAGGTTTCGGAGCCTTGCGGATCGCCGTCCCGTAGGCGTTGAATTTCTTCTTGCTGCCCGCATGACAAACGTCGCACCGTTCCGTGCCGATCGCCTCACGCAGCGTCTCGCGGGCCGGGTTGGCACTTTGCGGGGCGGTGTATCTCTTCTCGAATTCCTGCCAGTACGATTTCTTCGCCTCGGCCTGGCGCGGATGCGGCGCAAACAGGCTGCCGACGATCATCAGTCCAACGGAAAGGAATACGAAGAGACTCTTCATCGGTGTGTCCTCGAAATGTGTATCGTGGGATGGCATCGGGCGTGGGCCGCTCTTCCAGCCTAGCCAGTTGTTTCCGCGTGTCAACAGCCGCGGCTTGACCCTTGGGCGACCTCCGCTCTTTATGCTCTACTCCGACGGAACCATCGCTACACGGAAACCGAGATTGCAGTAGCGGCGGTCCGGGGAATCCCCACCGCGAGTCGCCGACCGACAGCTCCTCGGGTAGTTGAGCCAAGTGCCGCCGCGGGACACATGGTACGAGCCAGACATCGGTCCCGTTGGGTCATCCGTAGGAGACTTCTCGTAGTAGTCCTTACCGTGCCAGTCCTGGCACCACTCCCTAACATTACCGTGCATATCGTACAACCCCCAGGCGTTCGCCCGTTTCAAGCCTACTGGGTGGGCGCACTTCTGGTC
>JABMRP010000321.1 GCA_013202535.1 Planctomycetota bacterium | reverse complement strand
TCCCCAAGTTGCCCGTCCCCAAGTTGCCCGTCCCCAAGTTGCCCGTCCCCAAGTTGCACCAACGGCGTGGCCGTCGATCGTTTTCGTAAGACTATACCCAAGGAACTTTACCATGACATACCGCAAACCAACCCACCGCCGACTCGTCCTCGTGTCGGTGCTCCTCGCCACGGCCGCCGGCACGGTCCGCGCGGACCAAAGAGCCGATGACGCAACAGCGCGCGAACAAGGTCTGATCGCGATCCTGCAAGCGGCCGATTCGCCCAAGGCCGAGAAGGCGATCACCTGCAAGAAGCTGGCCGTCTTCGGATCGAAGGACGCCGTGTCCGCGCTCGCTCCGCTGCTGGAAGATGAAGAATTGATCTCCTGGGCGCGGATCGCGCTGGAGGTGATCCCCGGCCCCGAGGCCGATGCCGCGCTGCGTAACGCGCTGGGTAAGCTGAAAGGCCGCTCGTTGGCCGGCGTGGTCAATTCGCTGGGCGTGCGACGTGACGCCTTGGCCGTACCCGCCCTGGTCGGACTACTCAAGGATAGTGACAATCTCGTCGCCACCTCGGCCGCCGCTTCACTGGGAAAAATAGGTGACGAAGGCGCCACCAAGGCGCTGCGGCAGACGATGGCGACCGGCCCGGACTCGATTCGTTCCGCGGCGGCCGAAGGCTGCATCTACGCGGCCGAACAACGGCTCGCCGGAGGCAAGAGCGCCGAAGCCGCGACGATCTATGACGAGGTTCGCGCGGCGGACGTTCCGACGCAACGCAAGATCGAGGCGACTCGCGGCGCCATTCTCGCCCGCGGACTCGATGGCATTGGGCTGTTGGTTGAGCAGTTGCGATCCGCCGATAAGAAGTACTTTCAGATTGGCCTGATGACCGCCCGCGAACTGCCCGGTCAGCAAGTGGCCGACGCGATCGCCGAGGAGATGGTCAAGGCAACGCCCGAACGTGGCGCGTTGCTACTGCTCGTGTTGGCAGCCCGCGGCGACAGCGTTGCATCGCCGGCCGTACTGCAGGCGGCGAAGGAAGGCCCCGCCCCGACGCGGATCGCCGCCATTAAGGTGCTGGGAGGCGGCGGTAATGTGACGTGCGTGCCCACTCTGCTCGACATCATGGCCGGTGAAGACGCCGACGTGGCATTGGCCGCGCAAGCGGCGTTGGCCGGCTGGCCCGGCGCGGATATCAACGGCCAGATCAGTGAGCGAATCGCGACATCCCGGGGCAAATCGCTGTTGCCGATCATCCAACTGATTGGCAAGCGACAGATCGATGCGACCGACGATCTCGTCAAGCTGCTCGAGGGCGACGACGCTGCCATTCGTCAGGCCGCGTTGGCCGCGTTGGGCGAAACCATCGCCCAAAGCGACTTGGCTGTGCTCATCACGCGCGTCGCCAAACCGAAGAAGGCCGAAGACGCACCGGCTGCGGAAAGAGCCCTGAAGGCCGCCTGCATCCGTATGCCCGACGGCGAAGCCTGTGCCGACACGCTCGTCGCCGCCCTGAGCGGCGAGCCGGTCGGCACACAGGTCAAGTTCCTGGAGGTGCTCGGCGCGATGGACAACCCCCGCTCGCTCGCCGCATTGGCTACTGCCGCCAAGAGTGGCAAAGAGGAGTTGACGGACGCCTCGACCCGGCTGCTGGGCGGGACGATCTCGCTCGACGCCGCACCGGTGATCCTTGACCTGGCCAGTACGCTCCCCGACGGCAAGTACAAGATCCGCGCCATCCGCGGCTACATCCGGCTGGTCCGTCAGTTTAACATGAACGAACGAGACCGCGTGCGAATGTGCGCAATCGCGCTGGATGCCGCCGACCGGAGAGACGAGCGGAAGATGGTCCTGGAAGTGATGGAGCGTTATCCGAGCATCGACATGTTGCGACTGGCCGTCGATCTGGCCAAAGATTCGGAACTCAAGGCCGAAGCCGCCGGCGTTGCCCTAGTGATCGCCCAGAATATCAGCGGTGGATCGGTCGACGTCCAGAAACTCCTGGCCCAGATCGGACACGACCCGGTCAAGATCGAGATCGTCAAAGCCGAGTACGGCGCCGGCGGCAAAGGCAAGGACGTAACGGAGATTCTCCGCAAACACGTCCGCGGTTTCCCCCTGATCGTCTTGCCGTCGGGCAGCTACAACTCGGCCCTGGGCGGCGACCCGGCGCAGGGAATCGTCAAACAACTGCGGATCCAATATCGCATGAACGACAAGCCCGGCGAAGTCGTATTGGCCGAAGACGCGACGATTATGTTGCCGGTGCCGAAATAGGCATTGATGCTCCGCACGACGTAGCTGGACTCGCAAGAGTTCGGGCGAACCCAAAGAAGGTCATCACCCCCGCATCGGCTGAATTCTCACGAATCCAGCCACGGGGGTGCATGACCCTTTTGTTTTATTAACCTCGACTATCATCACCGCGATCCGTGGCAGGTGTAGCAGCCCGTTGAGAAAGTGGTAGGGTGGGACCAGGAGCGTCAGCGACGCCGGCCCACCATTGCAGTTTCAATGAACTCACGCGGAGGCGCGGGGCTCGCGGAGGGACGTTAAAAGGGGGACGTTGAAAGCGTTAAGTGAAGGAGTTCTGGAGAAGGAGTGTAACAAGAGGGGAGTTTCGGAACTCCCGTGGGGAAGAGTTACGCAGACCTTCCAGAAAGGCAGGGTAATGGCGTCAAATCACTTAATCCACCTCGTTGATGAAAAGCTCGATTCACTTGAATTTGACCTCGGGGATATTCTGGCTTCCGCAAGTACCGACGAGATTGTCGAAGTACTGTCACATTGTTTTGTGAACCACGATTTACGAATTCAATCAATACTGCTGGAGTCATTTGATGTTATTCGGCGATTAGACAAGAGAGACTGGAGGCAAGTGGTCGTCAATACTCTAGACACAAGTGACTTCTACCTCTTCAAATTTGTTTCTTTCCTGCTGATCTGCTGCCGCATAGATGAAGATTACCTTAGAGACATCCGCATTCCTGAGGAGTTGATCAAGAAAATAGTCGCTGATCGCAATAGTCCCGATTTTGCATACTATCATTCATCGGAGAATATCACGCTGGATTTTACCCAGCAAAAGCTGAACAATTTGAAACTGGAAGGGTTTGAGAAGGCTGGGATTTCGGAAGATGACGCGTGGGTTCTATTGGTTCTTCAGGGATTTTCGTGGGTGATTGGTAGTTTTTGAGCGTTTGATGGGCGAAAATGTCGTCCATGAACAAACTCACGAAACACTACAGCCTGTTGTTAGGTTTGGATGCTGCCTGGGAAGTATCCGATGTTTCCCTTTACTTGGAAGAGAATCGGGTGGAAATCTCGGTGACGCATGTCGCTGGTCCGGTTAC
>JABMRP010000320.1 GCA_013202535.1 Planctomycetota bacterium | reverse complement strand
TTCCGATACCCCGCGCCGGCTTGTTGATCACGCGGAGCAAGGCCACGTCGTCGCGCGGATTGTTCAGCAAGTGGAGGTAGGCCAGGATGTCTTTGATCTCGGCCCGCTGGAAGAACTCCAACCCGTTGACCATCTGATAGGGAACGCCCTCGTTGCGCAGGGCGAATTCCAGGGAACGAGAGAGCGCGTTGACGCGATAGAAGATGGCAAAATCGCGGGGACGGCGCCGACCGGAACCGATCTGGTCGGCGATCCGCGCGGCGATCGACTCGGCCTCCAGCTTCTGTGTGGGATACGTGATCAGCCGCACCGGGGAGCCCTCGCCGTTCTCCGTGAAGAGATCCTTCTGCTTTCGCCGTACGTTATGGGCGATCAGCGCGTCGGCCACTCGCAAGATCCTTTTCGTGCTACGGTAGTTTCTCTCCAGCCGGACCACCCGAACCTTAGGGTAGTCCCGCTCGAATTCCAGAATGTTGTTCAGGTTGGCGCCGCGCCATCCATAGATCGATTGATCCGGATCGCCGGTGACCGCCAGATTGGGATAATCGATCGACAGCGCCCGGGCGATCGTGTATTGGGCCAGATTGGTATCCTGATACTCGTCGACGAGAATATAGCGATAGCGGCGGTCGAGATCCCGGCGGAGTTGGTCGTTCTGGCGGAGGATCGTGGCGATGTGCAGCAGTAGATCATCAAAATCGACGGCGTTGGACTTCGACAGCAAGGCCTGATAGACCGGGTAGATGTGCTCCGTGGCGATCCCCAGGGCGTGTCCCGGTTTGGCTTCGTATTGCTCGGCCGTGATGAGATTATTCTTGGCCCAACTGATCGACGCAGCGATCGATTGGGGCGTGAAGGTCCCCAAAGGGACCTTGGCCGCGGCCAGAGCCCGCTTGACCGTTCGCCGACTGTCGGACGTATCGTAGATTGTGTAATTTGCCTCAAGGCCAACAAATTGCGCATACTTCCGGAGCAAGCGAGCACAGAAGCGGTGGAAGGTTCCCAACCAGACTTCGGTGTCGGGGGCCAAGGCTTGCACACGCTGGGCCATCTCGTCGGCCGCCTTGTTGGTGAAGGTCAGCGCGAGGATCTGGTGTTGGGGGACACCGTGATCGAGCAATCGGGCGATCCGGTGCGTGACGACTCGCGTTTTTCCGCTGCCTGGTCCGGCCAGGATCAGCAGCGGACCGTCGATATGTTCCACGGCCTCGCGCTGGGCGGGGGTCAATCCGTTGCAGAGAGGGTTCAACTGCAAGATCCTTCTTGATGTCTTGTTACGATGTTCCGCAATGAATACCCATCACACGAGGGGGTATCGGCATATTGCCGCACGCAGGGCCCGAGGCACCGAACTCCGCAGCCGCCAGTCTGGGGGGAGGGGGAAACGGTCGCTCAGGGAGAATTCTTCTCAAAAAAACGCTATCCAAGTCGCCCTAAGTTGTTATACTCTTCGGTATGGATGATGAGTAGGACCTGTCCTCGGGATCGCATGTTCCATTAAACCGAAACACATTGGGAGGGAACCCATGACGCGGATTCCGTTGAGCCCACACGATGGGCGTGCTGAAGAGATGGCCCGGTGCCTGGAGATGAGTACGGCCGAAATTGGTCTGTCGGTTCGAACGACGAACTGCTTGGAGGATCGGGGCATATTTACCGTCCGCGATCTGTTGAATTGTACCCGCGAAGATCTGCTGAGCATTTCCAATTTCGGCGAGAAGACGCTGGAAGAGGTTTATAAGGCCCTGGCGGACATCGGTTTCCTGCGGAGATCGAAGCGGAAGACCGCCCCGTGTGGACAGGCGTAACCACTGGCGAACTAAGGTCTCGACCGCCGAACGGGACTGCCCGCGCGCCGCGCGGGCGGATAGTGGGCGTCGCGCACACCGGGGACAGTGACCGCCCGCATGATCGGCCGGCCGAAGTGGTGGAGGGGGCGTCTTGGCTCGCAGTTTTCGACTCTTCGACAAAAAACGCGGTAACCGGCGTACCGGATCCAAGCGATGGGGGAGTGTGGGCGAACTTGTCGTCTTCGCCTCCTTCCTGCTCTTCGGTTGCGCGGTGGGCGCTATCATTCTGGACACGCTGGTCGTTCCCCAGTGGAGAGCCAACCACGAATTCGTCAGAGTTTTCTGCCAAGTGCTTGAGGCGGGGGTCGGCGAGTCCCAAGACGACGAAGTAACCGTTTATCGCCCGGAAATCAAAATCGAGTACGAGGTCGACGGCCGGACCTACCGCACCCGGACGTACGACGTTGGCTGGGCGTATTCCAGCGGCCGGGACGACAAGCAGGCCATTGTCGATTCGTTTCAAGAGGCGGCCGACGCCGGCGAGAAACGTTCCTGCTGGTACGATCCGAAAGAGCCGAAAACGGCGGTGGTCGTGTGCGGATACCGATGGTGGAATTGGCTCCTCTTCGTCGTGCCGCTGTCGTTGATCGCCATCGGAGGCGGCGGCCTGATCTACACGGCGGTCCATTGGGGTAAATCAACCGAGCACCGCGCCGTCATGGCGGGCCGGTCGGCCCGGCGGGAACCGTTTGCGGCCAACGGCCGACCGCCCAGCCCGTTTCCCAATGTCCCCGAACCGGCACCCGCGGCCCTTGGCGCCGGCCGTACCTTGCCCGTGCGCCTGCCCGGCGACATCTCCACCCGCTGGGCGCTTCTCGGGTGGGCCAGCGCGTGCGCGGCAGCCAACACCGCAACGATTGTCTTGGCGGTGCTCGTCGTCGGCGGACATTGGGCCGGCCACGGAAGTTGGTGGCTCACCTTGTTGCTGATTCCGCTGGTGGCCCTGGCGGCTCTGACCATCTCCTTTCTTCTCCGCCGCCTGTTGACCGGCTCCACGACGATCGAAATCTCCGCGCATCCCCTACACCCCGGACAAACTTGCCAGTTGTTCTTCTCCCAGTCGGGACACATGCGGATCAACTGCCTGGAGGTGCTGTTGGTCTGCGAGGAAGAGGCCACGTATCGCCAGGGTACCGACACCCGAACCGAACGAAACGAGGTCTACGGCCAACGGCTCTTGGTCGAGGGGCCGTTTCGGGTTCGCCGCGGAAAGCCCTTCCAAACGACATGCCCCATGACCGTCCCGGCCGGCGCCATGCATTCGTTCAAAGCCGACCACAACGAAATCGGCTGGAAGCTGGTCGTCAAGGGCGACGTGGCCGGATGGCCCGGCTATCGTCGCACGTTTCCGCTGGTGGTGCGGCCCGAGCGCGATAAACACGGCGACGAAAACGGCAACGCCGCCCGGCCGGCGGGCTCGGTGGAAAGCCACGGGAGGGCGGGCCAGTGAGCGAATCGCGGGCGATCATCCGGCTGGACGAGAACGGCCGCACGTACTTTCCCGGCGACACGCTCTCGGGCAGTTATCACCTCGACGGGATCTCCTCGGCCGACGTCAAGGCCATCGAAGTCTCCATCCTGTGGCATACCGAAGGCAAAGGGGATGAAGATCTGGCCGTGCATCATTTCCAGCGACGCGAGGCCGGCAACCGAATCCGCCTCGAACTGCCACCCCAAGGGCGGTTTCGAACCGTACTGCCCAACAGCCCCTTGAGCTACGACGGCGCGATCGTCAAAGTCGGCTGGTGCGTGCGGGTACGCGTGTTTCAGTCCGGCGGAAAGGAACTCCTCAGCCAACGCTCGTTTCGCCTGGGGAAAGTTCGGCCCGGCCGATTGGCGACCTCCTAGCATGGCGCAACACCCCCAACCGCCCCACGACGAATGCCGCCAGCCGGGTAACCCCTTCTCGACCGGGTGCGTGCGCCCCGGCGCGCTCGACTTCATCTTCCCCCACGACCAGAGCCCC
>JABMRP010000319.1 GCA_013202535.1 Planctomycetota bacterium | reverse complement strand
GGCCAATATCGTGGGCATCCTCATCATCCTGGTGATGGTCGTGGGGGTGCGGGTCAAGCATGCGCCGTTGGAGGCTGCGGTCTCCGCGCCGGTGGCCCAACCGGAAGTCACACCCGAGCCCGAAATCCGGCCCGAGGTCGCGCCGCCCGACCCGGCGCCGACGGATTGGGAGATCGCTGCCCTGGAAGCGGCATTGCAAGGCGATCTGGCCGCCGAGGCGTCGTTACGGGCCGACGTATCGAATACGGCCGAGCAAGCCACCGCCGCCGAACGGGAAGCCGCGATTCGGGCCGAGCAACGCGACCGACTGGCGGCTCAGGCCGAAGCCTGGCAACAACAGATCGCCGCCCAGCGCGGCCAACTCGACGTCCAGTCGCGGGCGAGTTTCGACCTGCGCCACTCCCTGACCGAAGCAGGGACTCGCCTGGAACAGCTCCGGCAACAGCGTCGACAGGTGGCAAGCGAGGCACCCGAGCCGATCATTCTGCGCAATGATCCCACACCCAAGGGCAAAGTGGTCACCGATCACGAGGTGCATTTCCGCCTGCTGGGCGGCCGGCTCGTGCAACTGCCGATCGAAGAATTGCTGCTTCTTCTGCGAGACGAAGCCGGGCGACGCGCGGCGGGTGCGAAATACGGGTTTGAGGGAACCGTCGGACCCCGCGGCGGTTTCGAGATTCACTACACGGTCGCCCGGGTGGCCGCACGCTCCAATCCGCTGAATCCATCCAAGACTTCCCGCGGTGGGCTGCAGTTGGTCTCCTCGGAGTTTGTTCCCACGGGCGACTATCCGGATCGCCCCATGGGAGCTTCGCTCGACGTGGCCCTGGCTCCCCGTTCCGGGTTTCAACGGTTTCTCTCCGAATTGCCCCCAACCAAGCGAGCGATCGTCGTCTGGTTCTATCCCGACAGCCTCGATGAATATCGCCGCCTGAAGACGGAAATGCACCACCTGGGCATCGCCATCGCGGGCCGCCCGCTGCCTCACGGGTACAACATCACCTTCGGCATCAACGGCATGGAATCGGTGGCCCAGTAGGCTACGCCGTTGAGGATTCTGGTAGCCGGATTCGCGAGAATTCGGGCGACTTGTGGTATCCCCCGAAGTCTCACGACTCCGGCTACACACAATTTCCGCCGGTTACCGCAACGATCCCCCGCTCGATGGCCACCGCGATACGGTCCAACTCGTCCGTCGTGATCGACAACGGCGGTATGATGACCAGCACGTTGCCCAGCGGGCGCAGCAAGACGCCCTCGCCCCGGGCGTGATCGCAGACACGCATCCCCCATTTCTCGGCCCAGGGGTACGGTTCTTTGGAGGCCCGGTCTCGCACCAACTCGACCGCCCCGATCAGGCCGCACTGGCGCACGTTGCCGACCGCGGGCAATTGTGAGATCCGCTGGAGATGTGTACCCAGTCGGGCGATCTTCGGCCGCATGGCGTCCAGGGTCTTTTCTTCCTCGAACACGTCGAGCGTGGCCAGCGCCACCGCCGCACCCAAGGGATTACCCCCGTAGGTGTGCCCATGAAAAAAGCTCTTCGACTCGGCGTACTCGCCCAGGAACGCCTGCCAGACGTCGTCGGTCGCCAGCGTGGCCGCCAGGGGCATGTAGCCGCCAGTCAGGCCTTTGGCCATGCAGAGGAAGTCGGGAGCGACGTCTTCATGCTCGCAGGCGAACATCCGCCCGGTGCGGCCCATGCCCACGGCCACTTCGTCGGCGATCAGCAGCACGTCGTATCGCCGGGTCAGTTCCCGCACGCCGCCCAGAAAACCGGGCGGATGGACGATCATGCCCGCGGCCCCTTGTACCAGCGGTTCGATTACCATCGCGGCGAGTCTCGCGTGATGTTCTTTCAGCACGCGCTCGACTTCGTGCAGATAATGCTCCAGCGCCGTTTCGGGCGTGACTCCGTCGGGGAGTCGATACATATCGGGCGCCGGCACGCGGACCGTTTCAAACAGCAGCGGCTCGAACATCGCGTGGAACCGCTCGACCCCGCCCACGCTCACACTGCCCAGCGTGTCGCCATGATCGGCGTTGCCCAGGGCCACGTACCCGATCTTCTCCGGCCGCGGATCCTCGCGCTGCTTCC
>JABMRP010000318.1 GCA_013202535.1 Planctomycetota bacterium | reverse complement strand
GGTTATCCCGTCGACTCGTTCCTCTGGGTCGTCAACAAAATGTTCTTCCAGTACTACAGCATCCTGATCCTCATCGTTTGCGCGGTGGCCATGGTTACGGTCAGCTTCGTGACGAGGAAGCCGGACTACGGAAAGATCACCGGCCTGACCTACGGCACGATGACCGACAAGGACCGGGCCGAGTCGCGGGCCAGTTGGAATTGGGCCGACGTGACCGCCTCGGCGATCGTGTTGGGAGCGATCTTGGCGGCGTACCTGTATTTCCAGGGGTAAATGAGTGATTCGGCCCCCCGGCAGAGCCGGGGGCTGCGGGAAGTTCACACCGTGTTGTACCGCGCGATGCTCTTCGCAATTTGGGCATCACTGGCGACGGCCGGCTCTACGTCCGCGATCAAGACGTGCTGTTGTGCTACGCCGTGCGTCGGCGGTAAGCAGTCCGTCAACGGCTTCCCCCCTCGTAGCAGAGGATCTTGCCGTCGATTGTCGAAACGAACAGCCAGCCGCCCGAGACGGAAACACCGTCGAGCACTGGCGGGGCGTCGAGTTCGTATTCCGTCCGAATATGCCCGTCCCCGGTGGAGAGTACCAACAGCTTGCCGCCGCGCTGACCCTTGTACGCCGCCCAGGGATCGGCCGGATCGATCATGTCGGGCGTGCCGCCGGCCACCAGCGCATCGCCGGCCAGTGCCATGGCCGTGACGCGAACCGGTACGCGGATCGACCATCGCTTGGGAATCTTGATGCCGTATTCCTTCTGGCCGGCCTTTTTGACCTGCTTCGCGTCCACGTTCATGATCGTTGCCAGATCGGTCGCGAACAACTCGAAACCTTTCGCACCGGGCGCGAAGAAACCCCCGTATCCGGTCATCGCGTCTCGGGCTCTCACCCCGTACAGCGAGGCGGCGTCGAAGACCATGTACTCGGCGATCGGCCGATCACCCAGATACCACCGGGCGCGGCTGAACCACTCGTCGTCGAGCATGCCGCCGGTGGTCCTCAGGGCGCCGTCGACGGTTGACGTATCTGCCTCGGTCTCGGGGAAGATTTGCCGATGTCGCATGGTGATCGCGTCGCCCCGGCCGACCAGCGGATCGGAGAGCAGCCCGGAGTCGCCCAAGCGGTCGGTTCCGGCGTCGATGTCCATCGACTGCTCCGAAGCGATCTTCCGTCGCGAGAGGATCTTGCCGGTGTGCGCATCGAGCGAAAACGCGAGGATGCCGCCGTCGAGGAAGGAGGATCGCCCGGCGGTGAAGTAGACGACTCCCTCGTCGACCAACGGGCTTCCATGCACCGGCCATGCCGACTCGATGCCGCCGGGAGCTACGATGAGTCGCGCTTGCGGAGCGCCGCGGAATCGCCAGACGAGCCGGCCGTCGGACATCCGCAGACAGTAGAGCCACCCGTCGGCACAGCCGAGATAAGCCCGGCCTCGGTCGATCGTGGGCGGCGAGTCGATCGGTCCGTCGGCGGTGAAGGTCCAGAGTTGCTTTCCATCTTTAGCGTTCAGAGCCACGACCCGATGCGCTGCGGCCACGAGCACCGTATCGTCGGCGACAACGCAGCCCGTGGGCTTGGCGCCCAGGTCGACTTGCCATGCTTTCTTCAAGTCGGTCGGCAAGGACGCCCCGGTCGCGCCGCCGCGGGTGCGGTCGTGTCGATACATGGGCCAGTCGAGTACACTCCCAGCCTCCGATTCCGTGCCCGGGCGATCGGGCTCATCGTAAGCCGGACCTCGTTGCAGTTTGTGCGAGTCGGACTCGGCCCGGGGCGACGGTCCCTCGGGCGCCAGGGCCACAAAGCCGTTGAGCTTCGAACTGATGTAGCAACTGCACGGGTGTGGGGTTGCGTAGATCAGCCCGTTGCAGGGAAACGCACCCAGGCGGCACGTGCCGCGGACCCAGTGGTTGCGGTCGGTCTGCTCGCCGGCGAAGTCGATAAACTCCAGTCCGCGATAGCTGGTCATCATAAATCGCGTGGTCGCCTTGTTTCGATAGCAGCGGTGATGATGGCCGTTGTCGAAGGCTTTGAAGTTGGAGACCTTTCGCCGCACTTCGCCGCTGGCCGGATCGAGCCCCAGAAGAAACGGCGTCTCGAAGTCGTGGGCCCAGACGAGCCCGTCAACGACCATCACGTCGGCCGGATGCCCCCAACCCCAGGAGGCGCACGGCCGGTCCCAGAGTTCCTCGCCCGTGGCGGCCGAGAAGGCGTGCAATCGGGCCCGCTCTCCCCGCCAGCCGACCTTTTTCACGGGATTGACTTGGGCGAAGTAGAGCGTGCCGTCGGCGTAAACCAGCGAGCACATATCGCTGAAGCGGATATTGTATCGCATACGATGTTCGGGAATCTCCGGCCGCGGCGCCGTCCAGAGTTCGCGACCGTCGTCCAACGAAAGGCCGACGATCCGGTTTCCGTCGACGAAGAACACGCGGCCGTCGCCGGCACACATCGAGAGGTGGCTGATCCGCTCCATCGATCCGGTTTTGGAGCGAAGCCCAACGTAATCGCCCTTCTTCCAGAGCGTTTTGCCGCTTTTGACGTCGATCAGCGCGACCGATTTTCGCACCGGCGGTTCGCCCGGGTCGCCGGTCGCGTTGCGTCGCTGATCGGAAGCGGCGCCGGGCCGCTGGGCGTCTTTGTTGATCGCGAGGATCAGTTGTCCGTCATGCAGCAGAATCTCGTCGGTGTACTGGCTGCCCTCGAACGTGCGGAGCACCTTGCCGGTCGCCGCATCCAACTCGGTCAACGGCTCGTTGAATCCGAGCGTTGCGTACACGCGATCGCCGACGGCGACCAGCCGCCGCGCGATGTGCGTGGGGATCGTGAAGCGAACCTGCCAGTCGTCGCTCCAAGCCTTCCACCCCCAATCGGGCATCCGTGTACGCCACAAGAGTACTCCGTTGAACGCATCGCGGGCGACCAACGACCATTGATTGATCGGGGACGCTGCCGTCCATGCCACCGGGCGCTTCGTCGACGACGTAAAATACACGTCCGGCTGCCGACACCATTCCCGACACGCTCGGCACCGTGTGATGGTGGCGCGACCAATACGGTTTGGCGATCCACTGCAACCGGCGCGGCGGGCCGACGACCGTGTCCTCGGCCACGGCGTTGCCGTCGGGTCCGTGCAGCCAGTGGGTCCACTCGTCGATCTCTTCCGGCCAGGGCTTCGTCGTTTTGCTCCAGGAATCGC
>JABMRP010000317.1 GCA_013202535.1 Planctomycetota bacterium | reverse complement strand
GCGGGGATGTTCTTCTTGGTTCCGTGGCTCGGCGCTCAGATCTTTGCTCAGTCGTCGGTCAACCACTTCTTTCTGATTCCCGGCTTCTTCCTGATTGTCGTCGGCATTGTTGCCATTCGCAGCCTGCCGGAATATGCAATCGATGACGACCGTGAGGACCCGTCTTTCTTGGCCGTCTATTTGGTCGGATTGGCCATATTCCTGTGGGACAAAGTTCCACCGGTGAACTAAGAAAAGAGGCGATGTACGTTGCGTCGGCTGCAATCCAGACTAATCATCATCACGATCGTGGCGACCACCGACACGGCGTCCAGAGCCGTTATGAGATCCACTCAAGTTCGCCGGCTAATCGTCCGAGAGACGCCCGGCGACCCAACGGATCCCTTGCGCCATCAACCGCTGGAAGCTCTTGTTTGTCCACGCCCTGGCATCGTGGCCGCTCTGATAGCCGAAGACTCGCGCCTTACCGTGATTGTGGACCCAGGCGATTTGCTTGTCGCTACGCGGATGGTCGGCCGTGACAAGGACATGAATGTCATCGCGGAAGGTCTGACCGTTGTAGGGCTCGTCTTCGATCACGAAGTCCGACATGCCCTTGGTGATCGCGTGGTCCGGATCCTCAATATGCAGCTTGACCATCCCGAAGCCGGTTCCGCTCTTGGGGATCTGGGCACCGCCGCGCTGGCCCGGATTCATCCAGAACTTGCCGCCGGCTATCTTCTCGAACTCCGGCCAGCCCTGGCAGTTGGCCAGCGCGTGATGCCAGACGACAAGGCCGACACCCTTATCGAGTAGTTTGAGGAAGTTCTCCTTCTGCGGGCCGGTGATCCCGCTGGACAAATTGAACATGACGATCACATCGTACTTGAAATCGCTGATGTCATCGAACGCCGTGTACGGGTCGCCCTTCCAGACCTCGGACGCGATGTCGTCGAAGCTGCTCCACAGTTCACCGAATCCGCGCGCGTCATACCCATGGCCTCCGACCAGTATGATCACCTTGGTTCTTTCGCTGGCCCGCTCATTCTCGGCGCCTTGGACCGCCGTTGCAGGCAGCAGGCAGGCGACTCCCGTCAGAAATACCCCCAGGCTCGTTCTCTTTGGCATGACTCGTACCCTTTCCTGTCAACGTGTGTGCTTCGCATTCCGACGCGGCGAAGCGTGGTCTACCCCTCCTATTCTCACCGCCCGACGCTCAGCGTGCAATACTTGGGACGATCCGAGGTCGTCATTCGGGTAGGCGCCGGGTTGTTTCCGGTGGGGCTGTTATAGCTGGGAAGGCAGGCGAGTCTTTGAAAATGTCGCCATTACTCCCGTTAACGCCGTCCGGGAGGGATGGATCTACACTCGATCTTTCGAACACGTCGACGTGTGGGTGGACGTGTCTGCCAAGAAAGCAAAGCTAGACCGGAAGTAGCGAGACACTCAAGCCGACGCGGAGAGGCGGACCTTCGCGCGCAAAGCCGCCGGCGCACTTGAACGCGGCGCGTCGGATCGAAGCAGCATACCTCCTGCGCCGTCGGCGGAAGAGCGTGAGGCCTTCGGTGAGTTGATGGGCCGGCCGCGATTTTACAGCGGCGTGGATTGGCTCTACAATGATGGTGGTACCGTACCTCACCCCGGCAGCGATGCGGAAGACTACCGAGACGGTGATCTACGATCGCATGGGAACCGACCCGTTTCCGAAGGTTGACGGTGAGCGGAGGTATGGGGGACTAGTGAGCCAACACCGGACAAACATGGAGACCGTCACGTGAAACGACGCGAGTTTCTCAAAACGGTGGGCGGAGCGTCTCTGGCGAGCGCGCTGCGTGATTTCGGCGGCGCGTCTGAACCCGCGCCGCTCGACATGGGCTCGCTTTTCGAGGCCAACAACCCCGAGGTGCTCGCACTGGCAAATCGCGTGATCGAGAAGTGCGTGTTGGACAAGATCCGGCCGCCCACGCCGCCGTTGAAAAACACCTGGATCGTGCCCGGCGGACCGTACTACAAGGGCCAGTGGATCTGGGACACGACGTTCGTCGTCGATCTGTTGAGCATCCTGCCCGACAAAAAGAAGCTGATTCGCGACGTCTTCCAGAACTACTGGGACTTCCAGGACCGCTGGAACCGGGACGCGCCCGAGTATGCCCGGGACATGATCACGGTGGCCATCAAGACGGAGCCGCAAGCGGTTCGGCAGTTCTCGCAGATTCCGATCCTCGCCTGGGGCGTCGAACGGGTCTACCGGCGCAACGGCGATAAGGAACTGCTGCGGCAATGTCTCGCTCGGCTCGAACGGTTCCACGACTGGTATTGGCGCGAACGGGATCTGCACGACAACGGGCTGATCACGCTCGGCGCCTACACGGGCAAACTGCAACACGCCAGATGGGAGACGTTCGACTACGAATGCAACATGGACGACATGCAAATGACCGTCCATCCCACGCGCAAAGGCACCAAGGAAGGCGCCTGGTATGCCGACGTCTGCGTGCCCGGCAACAACGCCTACCTGATCCTGGGCGAACGAAGCCTCGCAGAACTGGCGGAAATCGCGGGCGACCAGGAGATGGCGGCAAGACGCAAGCTGCGTGTGGAAAAGGGCGTGCGGGGGATGCGTGAGCACATGTGGGACGAAGCGGCGGGCACGTTCCTTTCGGTCAATCGCGACACGCTCGAGAAGATCCCGGTGGCAACGATCGGAAGTTGGATTCCGCTGGCCGCGGGCGTTCCCACCGAAGCGATGGCCAGACGCATGGCCGAGGTGCTGGCCTCGCCTGCCTGGATGACGCCGCTGCCGGTGCCCACCGTCGATCGAACCGACAAGCGATGGAAGTCCGGTGCCTTTTGGCGTGGCGACGTCTGGCCGCCGACGAACTACCAAATCGCCTGTGGTCTGGCCGCCTATGGCCATAAGG
>JABMRP010000316.1 GCA_013202535.1 Planctomycetota bacterium | reverse complement strand
GTTGTCGGTCGAACACCAGATGCCGCATGTAGATCAACGTGTCGTCGGCCTGCAAGATATCGGGCAACGCGCCCATCGGCAGCGCGTAGTTCTGCTCGATGTTGTCGACACGGTAGGACGGCCCTTGGAGCGTCGTCCGGCAGCGGAGTTTGCCGCTGGCCGCATCGAGACCGAACAGATGAATGCCGCCGTCGGTGTGCGACGATCTTCCCGCGGCGAAGTACGCCGTCGAGTCGACCACCAGCACGCTACCATGCACGGGCCAGGCCGATTCGAGCTGGCCGAAGGCGCCGATGCGTCGTTCCTCGGGCGCCGCACGGAACCGCCAAACTAATTTTCCGTCTGCCGCACCGACGCAGTAGACCCAACCGTCGGCCGATCCGAAGAGGACGGTTCCCCGGTGGTAAGTCGGAGGCGAATCGATCCGCCCGCCGGCCGTATACATCCAGAGTTGTTTCCCGTTGGTGGCATCCAGGGCTACGACCCCGTGGGCGTCGACCGTCGAAACGAAGAGCCGGTCGCCGACGGCCACCGGCGCCGAGAGCTTCTCTCCCGTATCGGCCTGCCAAAGAAGCCGCGGCGCGGCCGGCACCTTGGTTTTCACCGAACCGCTTCGCAACGAATCGCGGCGAAACGCGGGCCAATCTTCGGCGCCGGCGTCGGGACCGGCGACTTTGCCGAAGGCGGGGCCACGCTCCAGCGGGTGGGCCTCCGCGGGGCGCGCCGATTGCTGCGATTCGGGGAGCGCCGGGGCCAAGGCCTGGAAGCCGTTGAGCTTCTCCTCGTCGTAGCAGACGCACGGATGTGGCGGCGCGTATAGCAGACCGCCCGCCGGTATCATGCCCATGTGGCAAGTCCCCCGCACCCAGTTGTCGACCGTGTGCTTGCCCTGCCGCAGATCCACAAACTCGGTGCCCCGTCGGCTGGCCAGGATGTATCGCGAGGTGGCCTTGTTGCGGTAGCAGCGATGGTGGTGATGGGTCTTGAAGATGTTGCCCAGCGGCACGCTCTTTTCTAGCCGGCCGGTGTGCAGATCGTAGCCGTTGACGGAAACCGGCCACGAGCTGGATTGCGTGCTTCCCTCGAGTTTCTCCCGCTTCGTCTCCGCGCTCCAGGTCCAGACCGTGCCGTCGATCACAAACACGTCCTTCCATTCGTACCACAAGTGTCCCAGGTATTTCTTCGGCTGTTTCCAGAGGAGTTCGCCCGAGGCGGCCGAGAAGGCGGCAAGCTGGTTGGGGCTGGCATGGACCACCGTGTCGTCGAGCGTGATGAGCGTGCCGGTCCAGAGCGTGCGTCCGGCGTCGATATTGCCGGCCCGATAGTCGGCCGCGACCAGAGGGAAGGTCGTGCGCCATTGCTGCCGCCCGGTGGCGAAGTCGAGGCAAACCACGTCCTCGCCGTCGAGCAGGGCGATCACATGGCCGTCGGTCGCCGTGTTCAGCGTGGGATCGACTTTCGCCGGAGTCACGCTGCCGTGCATCGCGCGGAACCGATAATAATCGGTGGTCGTTCCGCCGTAGTCCTTTTCCGACGTCCACAATCGCTTGCCGCTTTTGGTGTCGACAGCCATAACGACGGCCCGGTCGTCGCGTAAGACAGTCAGTACCAACACGCCCTGGTGAACCAGGATCTCGGCCGTGCGTTCCGTATCGGCGTAGGTTTGCAGCACCTCGCCCGTGGCCGCGTCGAGTTGGCTCACCGGAGCCCGATAGCCGAGCGTGACGTAGACGCGGTCGTCGACGGCCACGAGCCGTTTTTGGATATTCAACGGGATATCGCCCGGCCGGGGTGTAAACCACGAGGGTTTCCAGGCGCGCCAGCCCCAATCTTCGATCGGCACTTTCCAGAGCGGCATGCCGTTGAAGGCGTCGCGCGCGGTGAGAAACCACTTGTCGGGCAGCGGATTCTCGCCGAGCAGGCTGGCCGGTGCCTCGTCGGCAATGGCGAAGATCCGGCCCCGGGCGGTCACCAGCGCTTTCACACTGGCGTCGCTTTCGTGCGAACGCAACCAGAGCGGCCCGGCGATCCACTGATAATGTACGGGCGGGCCGACGACCGTGTCCCGGGCCACCGCGTTGCCGTCGGGGCCATGCAGATAGTGCGTCCACTCGTCGATTTCCTCGGGCCACGGCTTGACCGACGTGGTCCACCGCTGGTCCTTGCGGATACACAGCACACCGCGCGGACAGAGCACGCGCATTACCTCGGCCATCGGCACGTTGCCCAGGTCCTCGGCCACGATCAAGTTCACCAGATTCTCGGTGTATGGAAGCCGCGCACCGTCGAACCGGTCGACCGACGCCCGGCCGTAAAGGTTCTTCGAGCGGAGCCATTCACGAGCGGCCGCGACGTTGTCTTCGTCGGTGTCCAGGCCGTGAAGGACGAGCCGTGGGTTCTCGGCCAGGGCGGCGATCAAGCGGCCGTCGCCGCAATCGAGATGGACGACGATCCCACCGCCAGCGCCCGTTGCCTCGAGGATCTCCCGAGCCGCTTCCTCGGCAGACTCCGCGGCGAGCGAAACATCGGCCCACGTGCCGAGTACCGTGGTCAGCGCGACCGCGAGGAGCAAGAATTCATGTACCGCCGTTCGACTCCGCATGTTTCGACTCCTTCTTGCCCGGTTGATCGACCGGCCCGGTAGTCCAGACCGTCTCGCTGCCGATTGTCGCCGCGATCCGGCCGACTGTCAACATTGCGGCTTAATTCGGCCGACACCAGTAGATCTCGTTCCGGCGGCCCGACAGAGTTGAAACTCCCCTTGGGTACGTACCGGGTACAATGGTACAATCCCCGCTCCGTCGGTC
>JABMRP010000315.1 GCA_013202535.1 Planctomycetota bacterium | reverse complement strand
TCGGCGAACGGGCAAGAAACTCGCGGCGATTGAAGTGAGTCATGTGTTCTCCAGTTCCTTCCTATGCGGGGCAACTGACGTATCGGCCAAAACCTCCAACAATTATCGGTCGGCTTGCCGGTGGCTGTCAAGCGATGGCCGGGGCTAAGAGAAGGGATGGGCTTTGGCCGGACACGCGCCGGGTCAGGGATAGGACCACTAAGGCACTAAGTACACGAAGAAAAGAAGGAAGGAAGAAGAACGGGGAAGCTGAAGACTTGTATGTTGCGTGAGTTTGTGGTAAACCCGATCCGGATAAACGGCAGGTTATGTGCAGGACCACGAAGGCACAAAGGACACAAAGCATGAAGGTGGAGGGGCATGACTTTGAGCCGATCCCTCAACGGGCGGAACGGGCGGCGTCTCAGGTCGTGGACGCGGCGCTGTGCGTTCATCGGAACCTGGGCCCCGGGATTGACCGAACCGGTATATGAAGCTTGTTTGTGCTACGAACTATCCAAACGCCGAGTTGCATTCCAAAAGCAGCTCTCTTTTCCCGTCGTGTACGAGCAAGTCCGTCTTGACGCCGGGCTGAGGCTTGACGTCCTGGTGGATGATTGTGTTATCGTCGAGTTGAAATCCGTTGAGAAGCTGATCCCTTTGTTCGAGGCCCAACTGCTGACCTACTTGAAGTTGACAGGAAAACGTCTCGGCTTGCTGATCAACTTCAACGTACCGCTGCTCAAGGAGGGGATCAAACGCATCGTTCTATAGCCTCCTTCCTTCCCTTCGTGTTCTTCGTGTCTTTGTGGTCCTATCCTGGACCCGTCCCGTTCCCAGATCGGATTGACCACTAAGACACCAAGGGCACGAAGAAAAACAAGAAAGCTGACGCCTTGTATCACGCGTGTCTTTGTGGTAAACCGGTTCTGGGTGAACTGAGCGGCAGCCCGAAATGAACGACTCTCCATTGGAGTGGAAACGTGAAGTACGAAATCAAGGGAAACCCCGACTACGGCGATCTGCTGGTCCACTTGGACCCGGACGACTCGATCCTGGTCGAGAGCGGGGCGATGAGCCGGATGAGTCCGCACCTGACATTGAAGGCGCGGCTGTTGGGTGGCGTTATCCGAGCGGTCGCGCGGAAGTTTCTGGGCGGTGAATCGTTGTTCATCACCGAGTACACGGCCCCCGCCGAGGGTTTCGTCGCCCTTTCGCCCACGCTGCCCGGCACGATCGGCTCGCGGCAGCTCGACGGCGGCAGCTTCTTCCTCACCGCCGGCTCGTTTCTGGCCTGTACGCCGGGTGTCGAGCTGCGGACTCGTTTTGGCGGCTTGCGAGGCTTCTTCTCCGGCGAAGGCGCGTTCCTGGTCGAGTGCAGCGGTGAGGGGATCGTCTTCTTCAATGCTTACGGAGCCATCCTCAAGAAAGAAGTCCAGGGCACGCTTACCGTCGACACGGGGCACGTCGTTGCCTGGGAGCCCGGGCTCGATTACCAGATTCGCGGCATGGGCGGGCTCAAGTCGACCATGTTCTCCGGCGAGGGGCTGGTGATGGCCTTCCAGGGAACCGGCTCGGTCTACGTACAAACCCGTCATCTCGGCGCGATGGCTGGTTGGCTTGCACCCTTCTGCCACGGTTAAGGAAAGGAGACGGCACAAATGAACATTGAAATCGCGGACCGCGGAGCCTTTTCTTCCGCACTGGTCCATCTCGAACCGGGCGAACAGTTCGTCTCCGAATCGGGCGCCATGTATCGGGCTTCCAGTAATATCGACATCAACGTGACCACGAAGACTCGCGGCCGGGGTGGTATCCTCGGCGGGTTGAAACGGATGATCGCCAAGGAGAATTTCTTCTTCTCCACCTATCAGGTGACCGACGGGCAGCCCGGCGAAGTTGGCTTGGCGCCGGTTCACCTGGGCAGCGTGCGGCGGATCGACGTGACGCCCGAGACGCGGTGGATTTGCGCCGGAGGAAGTTACCTGGCCTCGGGCGCCGATCTGCAAATCGACACCCAGTTCCAGGGGTTCAAAGGCTTCTTCAGCGGCGAGGCCCTGTTCTTCGTCGAGGTCCACGGCACGGGTCCGCTATTGGTCAGCGCCTTCGGGCGGATCGCCGAACACGAGGTCGACGGCGAGTTGATCGTCGACACGGGCCACGTGGTCGCCTTCAGCGAGACGTTGTCCTACTCGGTCAGCAAGGCGGGCGGTTCGTGGTTGCAGTCGTGGCTGTCCGGCGAAGGCATCGCGTTACGTTTCTCCGGACGGGGGAAGATCCTGGTCCAGTCGCACAACCCCAAAGAATTCGGCGGCCTGCTCGGCCCGAAACTGCCCAAAAGGAGTTCTTAGGTCATGCAGTACAACATACAATGCGGACCGGGCTTCGCGGTCCTCGGCGTCGATCTCGAGGCGGGTGAAACGATCGCCGCCGAGTCGGGGGCCATGGCCTGGATGGAAGGCCCGATCAAGACAAAGACGTCGACCCGTGGGGGGATGCTCGCCGGTTTGAAACGCAAGCTGCTGGCCGGCGAGAGTTTCTTCCAGAACACGTTCACCGCCGAAGGCGCCGGGGCGTCGATCAGTTTCGCTCCGCCGGCGGCCGGCGACGTCGTCCCCTACGAGCTGGACGGCGGCGACTTGCTGCTGGAAAAGGGCGCCTACCTGGCCTCGACCGAGGGGATCCAGTGCGATAGCAAATGGCAGGGCCTGAAGGGGTTCTTCAACGAAGGACTTTTCGCCCTGCGCACCACCGGCACCGGCACGCTCTTCTTCAGCGGCTACGGCGACATCCAGGAAGTACACGTCGACGGGCAGTACACGGTCGACAACGGCTACATCGTTGCCTGGGAATCGACGCTCCAGTACCGCATCACTCGGGCGCGGAAGATCCGCTCCTTCCTCTTCTCCGACCAATTGCTGCTGCAATTTACCGGCACCGGGCGTATCTGGGTGCAGTCGCGCAGCTCCATCT
>JABMRP010000314.1 GCA_013202535.1 Planctomycetota bacterium | reverse complement strand
GTCTTCAATGGAATCGGGACTGTTATCATGAAAGCCGGCAGCAGCTGGGACGTCGACGACGACGTGAAGATGGACGAAGGGGGCAACGGGATACTCATCATGGAGGGCGGCACGTTTACGGGGGGTGACTATTTCGAGCTTAGCTCGGGGGGGGGGCTCGCTCATCGAGATCAGCGGTGGCAGGCTTCACACTTTCCGATGAATTACGCATCCAATCTGGCACGTTCCGGGTCATCGGCGACGGTGCAAGCCTCATCTCGTTCTCCCGCATAGACGATGAGAAAGCCGGTGCCACATTAGAGTTCGTCCCCAATGCCGCCGGCCTAATCACGCCGATCACTAGTGGCGGCACAAAACCCGTCAATCTGTCGGTCATACTCGACGACCTCACGGCTCCGAGTACCATGACGCTTATCACTGGCGGCGACGTCGACCCGCTCCAATCCATTTCAGTCATGATGGACGGTATCCCGCTGACGCCAGGCACCGAGGGCTCGCTGCTTGTGGGCGAGTACTTCCTCGCCGGCACCGGCTCCTCCGACGACCTGGTGTTGTCAGTCAACGTCGAGTCCTCCAACGTCGTTCCCGAGCCGTCGACCTTCGCGCTGGCCGCCCTCGGCCTGCTCGGTCTTGGATGGTTCGGCTGGCGACGAAAGAGATAGGCCTATCCACAAATCGTAAAACCACCAGAGCCTCGCTGGTCACTATGGCCAGCGGGGCTTTTTTCATTGAAGTTCTTTGTGCCTTGAGAATCCGACCTTAATTGAATCTGCGGCAGGGTAAGGGGCGATTTAGGGGCGATTTAGGGCGATTTAGGGCGATTTAGGGTCAGGCCGGGATTAGGGATTAAGAGCTAGAAACGATCCCGCGGCCATGCGGCTTTTCTCCTCGCTGCGTCCGCCATCGGCCTGTTGGTCTGGTCGGTTTCGGTCGTCGACGCCTTCGGTAACCACCCGAGCGGTGATTGTTACTCATGATAGCGATCGCGACGCTGGGATTGGCTGGGAGACTAGGCCGACTCGGTCGTCTGGGGATCGTCGACCATGACCAGTTGCGGGCGGACCACCTGGCTGTCGGCCCGGGCGTGGTTCTGACCGCGGATGTCGGAGCCTTTCATGCCGCTGCAGGAGATCACGACGCCGGAGGCCTTCGCCCTGGCCGCTCTGGGCTTGCTGGGGCTGGGCGTTCTCGGCGGGCGGAGGCGGAAGCGGACGTAGCAGCCCACCGATAACACGATCGAACGAGAGCCGCCGGAAGAAGGCCGGGCAGAACTTGCCTCGCGGACTTCGGCGGCTTTCTGTTTGCGCGGTGCCTCAGAACACCGCCCTGTTCTGGACACAGGCCGCGGCCACCATCGGCGGCACCCGGCGTTGGCACCGAACTGGCCCCCCGGCAGAGCCGGGGGCTGACTCGTACGCCACCTTTGATGCGACCGCTTGGCAATCGCCGGGCTATCGGATAGCCTCAAAGGCACCGCTCCCGGTAGATGAGCGTGCCTTTCCCGGCAACACGGAGGATCAACCATGGCAGTGCGAAAGAAAACGGCCCGCAAGAAGAAGACCGGCACCGGCAAACGAGAGAAGAAGATCTCCCGCTCACGCCGTCCCGAGGAAATGTCGCTCGAATCGTGGCAGGTGGCCCTGCGGCGGCAGTTCGGCCGAGCGCAGAACTTCAAGCTCAAGAACGTCGGCGACGAACCGTTCTTCTCCGAATTCGAGGTCACCAATCCCGACAGCGAGCGGACCTATCGGGTGGCCGTCCGCGGCACCGGGCTGGGCGAAAACTACTGCTCCTGTCCCGACTTCACGGTCAACACGCTGGGCACCTGCAAGCACGTCGAGTTTGCCCTGGGCAAATTGCAGCGTAAGCGCGGCGGCAAGAAGGCACTGGCCGCCGGCTTTCATCCCGACTATTCCGAAGTCTACGTTCGCCACGGCGCCCAGCGGCGGGTGATGTTCCGCCCGGGCACCGATTGCCCGGCCAAGTTTCACGCGACCGCAAAGCGATACTTCGACACCGACGGTCTGCTCAAAGAAGACGCCTTCGCCCGATTCCACACGTTCTTGAAGCAGACGGCCACCGCCGGACACGAGGTGCGATGTTACGACGACGCCCTGGCCCTGGTCGCCCGGGTGCGCGATCGGGCGGCGCTGGTGCGGCGGATCGACGAGGCTTTTCCCCGAGGCATCGCCGGCGGAGCGTTTGGCCGCCTGCTGAAGATCCCGCTGCACCGTTATCAGCGAACCGGCGCCCTGTTTGCCGCCAAAGCGGGTCGCTGTCTGCTGGCCGACGACATGGGGTTGGGCAAGACGGTACAGGCGATCGCCGCCGCCGAGATCCTTGCCCGATGTGCGGGGTTGGAACGCGTGTTGATCGTTTCGCCCACCTCGCTGAAACACCAGTGGAAAGACGAGATCGAGAAGTTTTCCGATCGCGACGCGCTGGTGGTCGAGGGTCTGTTACCCCAACGGAGTACGCTCTACGCGGCCGAGTCGTTCTACAAGATCACCAACTACGACGTCGTCCACCGCGACCTGGAACTGATCCGCCGCTGGGAGCCCGAGCTGATCGTGCTGGACGAAGCGCAGCGGATCAAGAACTGGAAGACGCGCACGGCCCAGACCGTCAAACAGCTCGACTCGCCCTACGCGATGGTGCTCACCGGCACGCCGCTGGAGAATCGCCTGGAAGAGTTGCATTCGATCGTCGAGTTCGTCGACCGCCACCGTCTGGGACCCACCTTCCGCTTCCTCGACCGGCACCAGCACGTCGACGAAAACGGCCGCGTGGTCGGCTATCGCGACCTGTCGCAAATCTCGAAAACCCTCGAACCGATCTTGATCCGCCGGACCAAGGACGAGGTGCTCAAGGAGCTGCCCGAGCGGCTGGAAAAGCGGCTCTTCGTCACCATGACTCCGGAGCAAGTCAACCACCACGAGGAGAACCGCGAGATCGTCGCCCGGCTGGTCGCCAAGTGGCGGCGATTCGGATTTCTCTCGGAATCGGATCAGCGGCGGCTGATGATCTGCCTGCAGAACATGCGCATGTCGTGCAACAGCACGTACCTGCTGGACCAGAGCACCGACTTTGGCACGAAGATCGACGAGGCGGTCGACCAGTTATCCGATCTTCTCGAAGACCCCGGCACGAAAGTGGTGGTTTTCAGCCAATGGCTGCGCACCCACGAGTTGCTTGTCGAGCGATTGAAGAAGAAGCGATGGGGCCACGTGATGTTTCACGGGCGGATACCCGGCACAAAGCGCAAGGCGCTCATCCAGCAGTTCAAAGAAGACCCCGATTGCCGGCTGTTTCTTTCCACCGACGCCGGCGGCGTGGGGCTCAACCTGCAAAACGCCGCCGCCGTGCTCAATCTCGATCAACCGTGGAACCCGGCCGTGTTGGAGCAACGTATCGGCCGGGTGCATCGGATGGGGCAAGCGCAGCCGGTTCGGGTGATCCACATCATCGCCCGCGATACGATCGAAGAGGGGATGCTCAAGTTGCTGGCCTTCAAGAGCGCCATGTTCTCCGGGGTGCTCGACGGCGGCCGCGACGAAGTATTCTTGGGCGGATCGCGGCTCAAACGGTTCATGGAATCGGTCGAGACGGCCACCGGCGGCGACGATGCCAACGGGATGGGCGACATGACCGAAGCATCCGCCGAAACGTCGGCCGAGACACCACCCTTGCGTTCCAACGGCAAACCTCGCGAGACCGATGCGGCGGAGGCTCCGTCGAAACGCGCGGCGCAGCAGTCGCAACCGGCCCCGCAAGAGCAGGCGCTTGCCGAGTTGCTCAAGACGGGGGCCTCGCTGTTGGGTAAGCTCGGCGAGGCGCTCGCCGCCGGCCCTGACCAGCCGAAAGAGAAGACCGCCGGCGGGGCGTCATCGCCGGTCGTCGTCGATCGCGACCCTAAGACGGGCCAAACCTACCTCAAGCTGCCTGTCCCCGAGCCGGAGGCCGTGCGGAAGATCGTCCAACTGCTCGGCGGACTACTCAAGGGGGATTGAACGCTCATGCGTGGCAAAGCAAAATGGCTTTGGACGGTCGGGCTGGTGC
>JABMRP010000313.1 GCA_013202535.1 Planctomycetota bacterium | reverse complement strand
TGGCGCGGATTTCCGGCAGGTAGAGCGTGTTGGTCATGACGGCATCCGGCAAGAAGAGCAGGGTTGGGGGCAGCACCGCCGAGGCGCGACGGTAAGCCACAGCCTAACACAGAGCCGCACGGGGGACCAGTGCCTGGTTGGACAGCGCACGGTGCCATGGGCGGCTCGTCCGCCCTTGTTTTCCAGGGGGCCGACAAGGGCGGGCGAGCCGCCCATGGCACCCGAGATGGCAAGCATCCCCTTTTTCAACGGGCCGGGCGGTCCAACCTGCTACGATTCCCGAACAACCACCATGCGGTTGCCTTGCGAGGTGCGCAGCAGGAGGAGGATTCCCTCGGTCAGGGTTTCGCCCTTCATGGCGGCCTTGAACTCGTCGACGCTGCGAACCGGCTGATCGCCGACTCGGAGGATGACCATCCCATTGGCGATCCCCAGGTCGGCGCCGATCCCGTCGCGGTCGACCTGGGTGACCAGCACGCCCGACTTGGGATCCATTTCCAATCGCTGGGCCGCTTCCGCGCTCAGATCGGCTACCGAAAGCCCCAACGTGGCGTTACGGTGTCCCTGGTCGCTGTTCCGGCCGCCGGGCGTCAAGTCCGGAAGCTCGGCCTGGCCAAACTGATTGGGCATCGGACGGACGACGCACTGCAACGTCTGCCGTTTGCCGCCGCGGATGACAGAGATCGGCTGACCGGTGCCGGCCGGAGATCGTTCGACCAATTCCTGCAATTGGCGGGGGGTGCGCACCGGATGTCCGGCGAAGGCAACGATCACGTCGGCCTCCTGGAACCCGGCTTTGGAGGCCGGCGTGTCGGGAAACACTTCGGTGACCAGCACGCCCCCACGCGGCGCAACGCCCAGCTTCTCGCCCAGCGCCGGAGTCACCTCGCCGATTCCCACGCCCAGGTAGGCCCGCTCGACGGCTCCGCTCTCCTGCAACTGAGCGATCACCCACTTGGCCACGTTGATCGGAACGGCAAACCCGATGCCTTGGTATCCGCCGTTGTTCGACGCGATGGCCGTATTGATCCCGATCACTTCGCCGTCAAGATTCACCAGCGGTCCGCCCGAGTTGCCCGGGTTGATTGCCGCGTCGGTCTGGAGCAGATTGGCACGCCGCACGGCCCCCAGTTCGCGGCCTTTGCCGCTGATGATCCCGGCGCTGACGGTCTGTTCCAGTTCGAAGGGGCTGCCGATGGCGATCACCCAATCGCCGATTTCCAGCTTGTCGGAGTCGCCCAGCCGAGCCGCCGGCAGGGGACTGCCCGCATCGATTTTCAGCAGGGCCATGTCGGTCTGTTTGTCGGCCTTGACGTCGGTGGCCTTCAACTCGCGGCCGTCGGGCAGTTGGACGATGATTTCGTCGGAACCCTCGACCACGTGGTTGTTGGTCAGAATCACCCCCGACGGATCGATGATCACCCCCGACCCCACGCCGCTCTGCAGCGGCGCACGAGGGCGGGCATCCAGGTCGAACTCGTCGCCGAAAAACTCCTCGAAGGGTGTTCCCCGAAAGGAATGATTCCGAGGCATCCCGCCGCTGGTACGCAGACGCGTTCGGGTCTTGATCTTAACGACCGTGGGCAACGTTTTCTCCGCCGCGCTGCGAAACGCCAGCGACAGGCTTTTTGCCTGGGTGATCGCCGCGTCGGTCTCGTCGGCCACCTTCTCGTCGGCCACCTTCTCGTCGGCCGCCTTCTCGTCGGCCGCCTTCTCGTCGGCCGCCGCCGAACCCCAGGGCGCCAACGCGTGCAACGCGGCGCCCAGGATCAAGGCGCCGGCGGCTATCGCCAGGAACGGGAAGAACCGATGGGTTGCCGGGCGGGTGTTTCTCATCAGAGAATCCTCTTCTGCTTTTATGGGGGGGTAAATAATACAACTGATGGGGGTGGCGTTAGAAGGTTCCTTCGCCAGGTGTGTCGCGGAGATCCGGAGGCCTGTCCGCAAGCGCGGGCGGAAAGGCCCCGAAGATGGTTTCCGCCCGAGGGATTCTCTTGCTTGGACGCGTTGGTGGCAAGAGCGATTTTTGGTCCCGGCATGTTTTCAGCCCCGGTGGATGGCATGTCGCGTTGACAAAAGACCAAACAGCAGCTAGACTTACGACACTGGCCCTCCCACGCCAATGATCGGCCCTTTTCAGGGCGCTGGCGTTACTGGATAGCCCCCTTGCCGAACATAGCTCTACTTGCAGAACCCCCACTTGCAGAACAAGGTGGACTGGATGTCGCTGGCTGCGCAACCGGACCCGACGGCCGAATTGGACTCGCTCCTGGAGACCTGCCAACAGCGCATCGGGTATCGCTTCTCGAACAAGGCCCTGCTCCGGGCATCGTTGACGCACGCTTCCGGCGCCGAACATCGGCTGGCCTCCAACGAACGGATGGAGTTTCTCGGCGACGCGATTCTTGGCGCCGTGGTCTGCGAGCTTCTCTACCATCAGTATCCCGAATACCTGGAAGGCGATCTGACCCGTATCAAATCGATCGTCGTCAGCCGCCAGACCTGTGCCAAGATCAGCGAGGCAATCGGGTTGCAGGAGTTCCTCATCCTGGGCAAGGGGATGGTAACGCATCCGAGCGTGCCGCCATCGCTGTTGTCCGACGTCTTGGAATCGCTGATCGCGGCCATCCATCTCGACGGCGGCGACGAACCGGTACGGGCGTTCATTATCAAGCACATCAGCCCGGAGGTCGATCTGGCCGCCTCGGGCGCCATCGGGGACAACTACAAATCGCTCTTACAGCAATTGGCACAGCGAGACGCCGGCACGACGCCCACCTACACGCTGTTGGACGAGAAAGGCCCCGACCACAGCAAGTGCTTCAAAATCGGCGCCCGAATCGGTGACACGCGTTTTCCGCCCGCGTGGGGCCGGAACAAGAAAGAAGCCGAACAGCGGGCCGCGCGCAATGCGCTGAGTGAAATCGGCGGCGAAAAACCGCCGTTCCCCTCCGACTAGCCCGGCGGCTCTTCGGCCTGCATCCATTGCGGTACGCGGCGGACGCTTCCCTCTCGGTCGACGCAAGCCAGTGCGACCTTGCCGACGGCCAGAAGCTCGCCGTCACGCATAAGATGGTACTCATGCTCGATCTTGGCCGACGTGATCCTGGCCACGCAGGTGTGGAGATTCAGCAAGTCGTCGTAGTAGGCCGGCCGCTTGTAGCGACACTCCGCCTTCACGACCACGATGTAGAACCCTTCTTCCTCCATGCGGCGGTAGTTGCCCCCGGACGCCCGAAGCATCTCGGTCCGACCGATCTCAAAATAGGTGAGGTAGTGGGCATGGTGGAGGATGCCCATGGAGTCGGTTTCCTGGTAGCGAACGCGAATCCGCGTGGTATGTTCGGTAAGCATCGTTGACTCGCAAATCAGACAGGCATGAAAACAGGAAAGGGGGCAATATGCATAAAATGTCTTCGCGGATCGATCCATCCCCGATTGCGGCACACCGACTGCCGATCCCACCCTTTCTACGCAAAATGCCGGACCGAGGAAAGCCCGGTTGACGGAACTTCGCAACACGACTAAACTTGCGCCAGATGGTCTAGTCGGAAGTTCGGCCAGATGGGGCGGTTGCAGTGCGCTACCCCCCATACAGATACCTTGCGAGCACCGCTGATGAGTTTTGACGAAAAATCGGGAACCGGTTTCTCCACGATACGGGGTCGAAATTACCCCTCGATCCGGCAGTTCACCGTGTTCCTGGAGAATCGGGTCGGCCAACTCCTGGAGGTCGTGCGCCGCTTCGAAGGGAGCAAGGTGCGGATCGTGGC
>JABMRP010000312.1 GCA_013202535.1 Planctomycetota bacterium | reverse complement strand
GGGTTGGCCGTTTGGGTGCCATGGGCGTGTAGCTACGTTCGCCAGAACGTGGGGCGTGTACAAAGGTTATGACCACGTTCTGGCTATCGTTGCTGGTACAGCGGTCTGGTCGAGCCGTGCAAAAACCGCAAGTTTCGGCCGTCGTGAGTATACGCAACGGCCGGGGTGAGTGGTTTTCTCGCCATGGTCTTCTCGCCTCCTGTTCCGTTACGGTGACCCGAAGAATAACGCCTTGATGCTAGCCGCGAGGGCCGCGACTCTGGTACACCGGCAGCTTGGCCTTGCGGCAGCGGTCGCGCAGCTTGGCAACGGTCAGGTTTTGGAGTTCGCGATTGGTCATTCGACGTTACTCCAACGGCTGGGGAGGGAAGATAACAGGAACCGAGAAACGCACGCGGGTATTCGATGAACCCGAATCTCTTGACTCTCCTTGTGCGCCGAGCCCAATGCCACCTAGCAGCACACCAATACCGCCTTTTGACGCGGTCGCTTGGCTTGACGTTAGGACGACATCGAATTCAAACTCCTGAAAAGGATCTTCTGCACGCGGTCGTGGGGCAACCAGCCCGTCGCACTCTTTTAGTTCCTTCTGTGCTTCCAAGACACCTTGGAATACTTGAACAAGGGTGTTCTTGACAAAATCCTGCAAAGACAACGGTTGACTCGATGACATGCTTTCCACCTTTCTGGTAAACGCCCCACCCGACACGCCGTTACCAGGCGACGCCCCGGGCAGGGCAAAGGGTTCAATTGTCCGTTATACGCTTCTCTGTGTCCGTGGCAAGCCGCGACCCGGCGGGCTGGGTGTGCTGGGCAGCGTGCCCAAGAAGCGACGCGAGCCCGGCTACTCGCTGTTCGGCGGACAGTGAAGTCGCCTGGTGGATCCTTTCGGCGTCGAGGTTACTATTGTCGACCATACTGGGATTGAGGCCGCTGCCTAGCGCTGCTGATCACTTGATTTGCGTCTCCGTCCTATCCCCATCTCCCAAACGAACGCGAGTTCATCTAGTCGAGCGATTTGGTCGTCGCTGAGCTTGTGGCGTTTCTTCGCCTTGCGCTGGTTTGATACCCAATTCCCGAGTTTCGGGTTGTCCGGCCACAACGCGGGCACGTTGCAGTGCCCATACTTGGCCTTATATTTTGTCAGCGCCAAGAACTTCTCTTCCCAGACCGTATCCGAGGGGCTCCAATCGAATCCGATCGCCTCAAGTCGTTTTACACGTTCGTCGCTGAGCTTGTGCTGTTTCTTTGCGAGCCGCTGTGCTGATACCCAACTCGCGAGTGTCGGGTTGTCCGGCCACAACGCGGGCACGTTGCAGTCGCCATACTTGGCCTCATATTCCTTCAGCGCCAAGAGCATCTCTTCCCAGAGCGTATCCAAGCGATTCCAATCGAATCCGATCGCTTCAAGTCGCTGTATGCGTTGGTTGCTGACTGTGCCGCGTCTCTTCGCCGTGCGCTGTTCTCCTACCCAAGTCCCGAGTGCTTGGTTGTCCGGCCACAACCCGGGCACGTTGCAGTGCCCATACTTGGCCTCATATTCCTTCATCGCCAAGAACATCTCTTCCCAGAGCGTATCCAAGCGATTCCAATCGAATCCGATCGCTTCAAGTCGTTTTGCACGTTCGTCGCTGAGCTTGTGCTGTTTCTTTGCGATCCGCTGCGATCGTACCCAACTCGCGAGTGTCGGGTTGTCCGGCCAACCTTGCGGCACGTTGCAGTGGCCATTCTCAGCGTTGTATTCCTCCAACTGGACGAATTTCTCTTCCCAGGTCGTGTGTAATGGATCCCAATCGAATCCGATCGCTTCAAGTCGCTGTGTGCGTTCGTTGCCGAGCTTGTGGCGGTTCTTCGCAGTGCGCTGGTTTGATACCCAAGTCCCGAGTGCTGGGTTGTCCGGCCACAACGCGGGCACGTTGCAGTGCCCATTCTCTTCTTTGAACTTTTGCAGTTCGCCGAACCGTTCGTCCCACATTCCGGCCAAGCGTTCAATACACTGAGCGTCAATTGCCATCCGGAGCTGGTCTATCTCGATACTCGGACACAGAATCTCGACCTTCTCCCGAAACCGGCTGTCGTCAAAGCCACCGGTACGGCCCTTGTTCTCACGCATTTTTCGGATGATGTCGGCCAATACCTCGTCCTGCTCCTGCATAGCTTCGAGAACGCTCCACACTTCGCCGTAGCCAGCCCTTTGAATCGCATCCTCTATGTTCTCGCCGGCTGCCATTTCCATAAAGAGCGGCACGAAAACAAAGCCAGTGGCCTTCTCGGGGTTGGCGGGATCCTTCCTCATTGCCCGGCCGGTAGCCTGCACAATGTCAATCTTGCTGCTCTTCGGCGACATGAAGGCGACCATATCGACGGCCGGGACATCGACGCCCTCGGTCAGGCATCGTGCATTGGAGACCAATCCTCGATCAGCTTCCGCGAATTGGCGAAGAATCTTCTCCCGGTCGGCCGTTCGTATCTTTCCGTTGACGTGATAGGTGTCAAATCCGAGTAGGTGCGTCCGGACGCCTTCGGCTGCCTCGGCAACGAACGCCTCGGCCGATGCAACCTTTGAGTGAAACGTGAAGATACGTTTGATCCCGTGTTGGCTGACGGCCCTTTCGAGTGCAATTTGATTCGCGACCTGACGTGCTTTCACGGCATCGCCCTTGACGATCACTTCGCCGCGACTTAGCAGTGCGTCCGTCACCATCTCGGTGGTTACGACAGAAATGATGACCTTGTAATTGCAGATAATGCCCAAACGGGCTGCCTTCGCGAAGCTCAAGACGTGTGCGGTCGGCCCGTAGATCTCGGGAACGTCCATCGAATAGACGACTTTGGCATCCCCTTCCTTGTCTCGCCGTGACACGTCGTAATGGCGAGGTGTGGCAGTGAGGAATACTCGCTTCTTGATCGGCAGATTCTCGTCGTGGAGTGCGTAACCGAATTTCGCACCTTGCCGACCTGCTGTCTTGTGGGCTTCGTCGAATATCGCGAGGTCGAAGGGGCGGTGTTGCTTTAGGGCATCTGCGACCACTTTTGCAGATTGATACGTGGAGAAGACGACCCGCGTTCCGTCGAACGGCTGCGCGAGGTACTGGGCAACTTCCTCGATCTTCGTATTAACGGGGAAGTCCAGGTCCGACTGATGGACGATCAACTCGTCGGCCCCCTTGCTGACCTGTGGGTCGGAGCAGACACACCGATACGAGATCCGATCCCACCTTGTTTGGCGGAGCCACTCATGCAACGTCTGACGCATAAGCGCGAGCGACGGGACCAGCACGAGCACCTGCCTACAGCCCAATCGCTCGGCCACCCAAAGTGCGACAAGCGTCTTACCGGTTCCACAAGCCATGACGGCTGTTACGCGATCCTCCCGCTCCAGCGCGGCGACAATTGCTGCCAGGGCCTCTTCCTGATGCGGCAAGGGCACTTTCCTTTTGAAAGTCGGCAGATCTCCGCGTAGCCACTGCGAGATTGCCGCGAAATCACCGGAAGTCAACCGGTCGAGATCGGTTCCACGAATGCAATAGAAGTTGCCGCGTTCATTCATCAGTTCCGGGAGATCGTCGCAGTTCGTGAGCAGAACTCGCTGCCCGACGTGATCGGTCAAGCCCATGAACGTTGAAAGTTCAGTCCACGTAAGCGCTGGTCGCCGGCTTCGGAACTTGACTTGGTAGGCGCAATACTCGCCCAGTGTTGTGCGAAAGACACCATCAACACCCATGTCTCCGGTGGGGAGGTTCAGTTGCTGCATTACTGGAATCGGAATTGCATCGCCCGGCCATACCTGCTGTGCCTGGACCGAACGCGTTGTTGCCAAATATGCTTCGGCAAAGACCTCGAAGGCATCGCCGCGTTCCTTAGGCGTGGGCAGATCCGAGATTCGGTCTTCGAGATCGGCGAATGATGTCACGCCATCGAAGAGACCGATAAAGCGGTTGGTTTTTCCGTGTTGAGGATTGGGCATTTGCTGATCAAGCTACTGAATCGGCCCGCCCACGGGCTTACCCGGATGACTTCGTCGATGCCGCCAGAATCTCTGTGCGGGAAGATGAATAGGGGCTAGAAAATCGCTGGCAAAGCCAGGGGCTGACTCAACGGCGCGTCGCCGGCCGCCGGGCCGATTCGACCGGTGCGACGGTTGCCGGATCGGGATCTCGCGGCTTGAACACGCGGCTGTCGTAGGTCATCAAGGCGTTGAGCCCGTACATCCAGTAGCCGAGCTGACGCGGGCTGCCCGCGGTCACGCGGCTGACGCTTCGCTGGTATTGCTGAAGCTGCCGGTTGACGAAAACGACGGCCCGGGCCACTTGCGGGCCCTCCAATTGCTCCTGGGGCAGCGACATCGCCAGCCACGCGAGGATCTGCGCCGTCGCGCCCATGTGCCCCACTCGCTTGGTCTCCTGTCCTGCGGCGAAGTAGGAAGAACTCCAACTGCCGTCCGCGTTTTGGAGACTGAAGGCGTAAGCTTGGAAGTCGGAAAGGAATTTCTCGGCGCGCGCGTACTGGCCGGTCAACGGCTGTTGGCGAAGCTGGCAACTCGTGACCGCCGCACTGAGTCCCATCAGACGATGGATTCCACCGTTGGGGGCACCCAGAATCGGCGCGTCGAGTTCGGCCTCGATGATCCGCTGAAGCGACCACGCCTCGCCGAGATCGTTTTCCCAGGTTTCGTCGTCGAGATAGTAAGCCAGAGCGACCAATTTCAGCGAGAGATCCGTTCCCGGGCGACAGGCGAGTTTTTCGTGTTCCACCAGATCGGCGACGGTGCGGACCGTTTCGCCGACGCGCAGCGGATAGTCGGCCGGTACCCGCGAAAGGGCCAACACGGCCAGCAATTGCGACGGATACTCCTGCAATCCGTAACCGACCTTCGCCGCAATGCGGCCGTCGGCCACGACCAGCGGCGTCCGTCCCGCACAAGGGTAGTTCCAGCAGAGACAGGTAATCCCGTTGAGTTTCGGTCCCGTGGGGCTGCCCTGGCTCACCTCCGCATGGCAGTTGAACGCCAGGCAGAAACTCATGATCTCGGCGACCGAGTTGTCGCGGGTATTCATCGGCAAGCGAAAATAGGCGGAGAGCGTGCGACGAACCGGATCGCGCAGAGCCGCCAACTCGGGCGAAAGGGGAAGCAACGGCCGCGGCGGCTCGACCTCGACCGGCTCGGTTTCGCCCGGCATGGGCGCTTCGCCGGGTTCCTCTTGTTCCGGCAAACGCCCCGGTTCGGCCGGTTCGGTATCGAGCGGTTCGGTGCCCGGCGGCATGGGGTCCAACGGCATGGGCGTTTCGGCCGGTTCCTCTTGGCCGGGCAAACGGCCCGGTTCGGCCGGTTCTTGCGGTTCGGGAGTCGCGCCGGGCAAACGCAGCTTGAGCATGGGATCGGCCGGCTCCTCTATCGACTGCCCAGGCGGCACGAGTCGCAGTTGCGGTGCCGCATTCTCGGGAGCGACGTCGTCGGTCGGACCGGCAGGACTTTCCACGTTCGGAACGTCCGCTTCTTCTCCCTCTTGCGGACCGGCCGGAGCGACCAGCGCCGGAAACTCCGGCAGCGTGGGGAGTTGCCGGGGCTCGCTTTCCTCGGCATCATCCTGCCCGGCCGTGGCAACTCCCACGGGAGCGCCCGCCAAGAGCAACCGCGGCCCCTTCACTTCTTCCTCGGCCCGGGCCAATTCCCCGGCCCAGACAGCGCCGAGGCAAGAACAGACGGTCAGACAACCAATCAACGTACCCGTTCGCATCGTATTCCTCCGTGAATGCAAGTTGCGATTGTACCGATCGAGACTCTAGCCTCCCACCGAGACCTCCGGATCGGGTTTCTCGGCCGTTTCCGCGCGGCGCGGCCGATCGATGAGAAATCCACCGGAACTGGCCCGCATGATGTAGGAGTTGTTCTTGGCCCGGCATCCGTACTTGTCTTCGCCGCCGTAATCGATCACGAACCCGAAATTACCGCCACACTGCGGCAGGTTGTGATAGGAGATGCCGGCCGACGCTCTCCCCTGGCCGTATCCCTTGTAGTAATCGTCGCCGTCGTAATCGAAGAGCAGCCCCAGACCGGCTTGAGCGCCGCTCCCTTGGGTATGGCCGCCGGAGGCCAAATACTGGTCGTTGCCGCCGAAATCGCAGAGCACGCCGATCGACACGTCCCAGGCGAATCCCGTGCCCATGATCGTGCCGTTGTACGTGTCGTTGCCCTGGTCGTCGAAAAGGAATCCGGCCGAGTAATGGCAACCGTACCCGCAGCCGAACCGTTGGAACATGCGCTGCGTCCGCCGGCCGCCGTTGTACAGCCGGCGCGTGGCACCGATGCGCTGATCGTTTCCGCCGAAGTCGCGGGCAAACCCCGTGCCGCACCAATAGCCGCCGC
>JABMRP010000311.1 GCA_013202535.1 Planctomycetota bacterium | reverse complement strand
TGTGAAGCCATGACACCGAAGCTTAACGACGAACTACGGCAGGCCGTTCGATCCCATCCCGGGCAAGTCGTCCGTCTCCAAGACGACGAGACGAACAAGGTCTATTTCCTCATCGAGGAATCGCAGGCAGGTCAGTTCTACGAGTACTGGTTGCGTGAAGAGTTGCAAAAGGGGTTCGATGCCGCCGACCGGGGCGAGCTTGGTGAGTGGGACCCCGAGCGAATCAAGGCGGAGGGACGTCGCCGGCTTGCCGAGCAAAGCAGCGATCCTTGATGGCGGCATATCACATCACTACGCCGGCCGGGATTAGGGAGATGAGTTTCCTCCCAGGCGTGTAACGCCGGGCCGCTGTTCGTAGTCAGCGTCGTGCGGATGCCCTGTAGCGTCAGCCGCCCCACGAACAAAAAAAGGCGTTGCCGCACTCGACTGCCGCGGCTCGTTTTCTTTATCTCGATCAACAGCCGCGTTGGTGGGCCGGCGCTTCGCTGATCCCGCGCTACGCCACTTCGGCGATGACGTACGGGCCTTTGGGGATGACCGCGATGGTGGCCGCGGGGCCGTGGCGAGATAGGGCGTCGGATATCGCGGATTCGACCGTCGGGGCCGGCTCGACGAACAGACGCGCGAGCCTCTCCGGCGGCAGGCCGTCGGTTACGGCCACCACCCGGGCTTTGCGGCGCACTTGGGCTAATTCCTCCAGTTGCCACTGGTCCGGGACAAAATAGTCGGTCTCGGTAATCCGCTGCATGAAGCCGTCGAGCGTCGGGTTCTCGTCGAAGAGCCGCTGGAAATCCTCGCTGCCGATCCCCAGGCTCATGCCCGCGGCCAGGATGATCGTGCCGCCCGGCTTGACGATCGCGCTGGCGGTGACCATGCCCTTGACCGACTGGTAGAAGGTCGTATCGAGCGGGTAGCCGGCCGAACTGGTGACCACGATATCGGCCGGCTCGGAGATCGTGTCGGTCGTCAACTTGCGGACGAAGTCGACCCCCTGGGCAAACGCCCGGTCCATGTGGCCGGCCACCACGTCGAGGATCCGCCGCTGGTCGTCGAGGACCGTGTTGACGATGAAATCGCACCCGACGTGCCGGGCGATCCACGAGTTTTCTTCGTGGACCGGGTTGCCGTCGAGCACTCCCGCGCGGGCGGCCGGATGTTCGAGGAAGTCGGGGCCATGCCAGACGCGGATCGTCTCCAAAGCGGCCAGACCGGGGCAGATCAGTTTTCGGCCGCCGGAAAACCCGGCCATGAAATGCGGCTCGATCAAGCCCGTGGTGATCTTCAACTCGGCCTCGACGTATCGGCGGTCGATCCAGATGGGCACGCCGCGCGGGCTGTCGCCGAGGAACACGTGCTCGGAGAGGTTCTCGCCGCGATGGTTTTCGATGCGATAGTCGGCGGCAATCTTCGGACCGACCATCTCGGCCAGCTCGTCGCCCTCGTTGGGGCGATGCAGACCGGTGGCGATCAACACGAGGATCTCGCTTCGTGGGATGCCCGCCGCTTCCAGCGTGGCCAACAGAGGCGCCAACAACTGGGCGTTGGGCACCGGGCGCGTGACGTCGCAAATCGCCACGCACGCGTTGCGGCATCCCCGCGCGAGTTGGGCAAGCGGCGGCGTGCCGATCGGAGACTCCAGGCTTCGGCGGACCGCCCGCAGCGGATCGTCGACCGGTTCGGCCGGCTGGTAGCCCAAGCACTTCACCACGTTGGCCGAGGGAAGTTCCACCTGCAATCCGGTCCGGCCGTACGCCAGGTGAACTTGCATGGAATGCCTTCAGCTCGAATTGCCCACCAACAGCTCTATTCTATCTTGGCAGCTTCGTCGCCGCCCTCTTCCTCGTCCTCTTCCTTCTTCTTCTTCTTCTTCATCGCCAGCTTATAGACCCGGACCTTCGGCAGGCCCATCGGGCTGTCGCCGTCTTCCCACCGGTCCTCGTTCTTCAGCCTCACGAGGCGTTCGCCCCGTTTCAGTACATTTCGGGTGCGCATGAGCCCTGCACGGACCCGAAGGCTCTTGTCCATCGTCATCTTTACGTACTCCTGGATATCGTTGGATCGGCCCGAGACCACCACCAAAGGATGGGGATCGGGCCAAGTCGAGTGCCGAAGGGGTGGGACCGGCCGCAACCTGCAAACCGCGTATTATACGCCGTCTGGAGTCTCACTTCAACCGAAGGCATAAGCCGGAACCGGGTGTACGCGAGGGACAGGAACCGTATGAACGGGGGGTTCAGTTTCTCATTCGCCACAAAAACCACCACAAAGACGGGGTATCGCATCCACTTATCGGGGTGCCAAGGGCTGCTACCCCAACAGCATGCCGGCATATCCGACCACCCCGCGGGTGTCGCCGGTCGTCTCGGCGCTGGTGGTGTAGCCGACTTGCCGGCAGGTGTCCAGCGTGCCCAGGTGGCGAAGGGCCTCCATGACCATCACCGCCGGCACCACGCCGCACATACTGATATCGTTTTCGACGACCGTATGGAACAACCGGACCGGGTCGAGCGTTTTCATGGCATCCAGGGCGAGTTGGTCTCGGCGGCGGGTTTCGGTGTCGTCGGCCTGATGATTCATGTCGCTGGAGACAATCAGCAGCGGTCGATCCGGCAGGCTCCACAACACGCCGGCCAATTGTCGGCCGAATCGCTGGAATTGCTCGATACGGCCTCCACCGACGGCGATCCCCACGACCGATGCGTGGGGGGCCAATCGGGCCAGAATGGGAAGCTGCACTTCGATCGAGTGCTCGTGGCGATGGGCCACTGCGTCGAGTTCCAGGCCGTCGATCCCGGCGGCCAGTTGCCCGGCCAGTTCGGCGTCGCAAGGAACGTCTCGGCCGGGTAGCGACCAGACATGATGCGGCGTAACGGCCCAATCGGCCCCTCCGTGGTGATGCTTCGGCGCCACGATAATCACCCGCCGCGGAATCTCCACCCGCGCCAGTGTCTCGGCCGCCAGATGACCCGAGTATAGCCAGCCGGCATGGGGCACCATGGCCGCCAGCCACGGCTCGCATCGAGACCCCTCGGGGATCATGTCGTCGAGCATGCGGTTCATTTCTTCGGTGCCGCCGGGATAGAACCGGCCGGCGACCGCTGACGGTCGGGCCACGCCGGTGACGGTCATCGGCGGCGCGTCGCACGTCACGGGCAGGTAATCGCGCAGGGGGCCGCGGATGGAAAGCCCCTCGAAACGCTTCACCTCGGTATCGTCGGCCAACCAGGCGTCCGCCGGCAAGCCCGCCTTGACGCAGGTTTGTTGGAGAAACTTCCGCGCGTCGAATCCGTAGTCGACCGCCACGCCAGGCAGCAGCAAGCCGCGGCGCGAACCTCGCGAGATTTGCAGCCCGTGGCGACCGATCGTCACCGCGCCGACACGATCCTCGCCCCGCTCGGCGATGGACTCCATCCCCCAGAGCAGCCAGACGTCCATGTCCAGCGTTTCGAGTTCGGCCCCGGCGATGGGCGGAAAACGGGGATCGTCGCCGGCCGCGCGGACAGCCGCCCGATCGACGGCCTCCACCAGCGGCATCATCGGTGCCATCACGCCGCAACACGACCGCAACTGCCCCTGACGCTTGAGACTCACAAACGCCCCGATCAGCGGCACCATGGCGATTCGGCCCATCGCGTCGTCCATCGCATCGGCGACTTGCCCGGTCACGGTCGCGGCGACCCGGCGTCCGGCCGCCCGAAGAATACGTTGCCGGTCTTCCTCGCTCAGCTCGGGGCGCCCCGCCCCGCGGCGCTCGGGGATCGATGCGGAAGGGGTCGTGTCGTCCATGGCCGATTCTCCTTGCCGCGAATCACAAGAGGTGGCCGAGGCGTCGGCGAAATCGGCGATCCGTACCGCTTGCCGCCGAGATCCCCAGGTGCCGGGCGACTCGTCGAACCGGCCGGCTACCACGCCGTCGCAATGCGCGCATCGGTTGCCGCGCAACGCGTACGTATCCAACGTATACCCGTCGCGTCCGATCACCACCTTCTCGCAATGCGGGCAGTACGTACACTGGTGCCGTCGGTCGCTGATGTTGCCCGTGTAGACGAAATGGAGCCCCGTTTGCCGGGCCGTCTCGTGAGCCCGAATGAGTGTCTCGGCCGGCGTGGGACCGCGGTCGGTCAGCTTGAAATCGGGATGAAAGGCGGTGAAGTGGATCGGTACGTCCGGCCCCAGTTCGTCGAGGACAAAATCGCACATCCGCTGGATTTCCTCCGGCGAGTCGTTGGCTCGGGGGATGATCAGATTGGTGATTTCCACCCAGACGTCGGTCTGGTGGACCAGCCAGCGAAGCGTATCGAGTACGGGCTCAAGGTGGCCGCCGGTCAGCTTGTGGTAGAAGTTCTCGGAAAAGGCCTTCAGGTCGACGTTGGCCGCGTCGATGTGCTCGTAAAACGTCTCCCGCGCCGTCGGCGTGATGTAGCCCGAGGTGACCGCCACCGTCTTCACGCCCGCCTGGCGACACACGCGGGCCGTGTCGACCACGTATTCCGCCCAGATGATCGGATCGTTGTAGGTGAAAGCCACGCCGAGGCATCCCAACTGCTCGGCGGCGCGGGCGATGGTCGCCGGATCGGCCATTTCGCTGGCCCGCTGGATCTGGCG
>JABMRP010000040.1 GCA_013202535.1 Planctomycetota bacterium | reverse complement strand
CGGTAGCCACGGCATCACCAAGACCGGAACCGGCGGGCTGACGCTTTCGGGCAATAGCAGCTACACCGGGGGCACGACCCTGGAAAACGGGACGCTCATCCTGGGACACAATTCCGCGTTGGGCACGGGCACGCTCACCATCACCCAGCCGATCATCATGGTCACGGTGAGGGCGGAGCACGAACAAATCTCGGAAGCCATTCAGGCGGGGGCATCCGACTTCCTGGCAAAACCATTCGAGGTGGATGTCCTCCGGGATAAACTGAAGAGATTCTGTCAGCACGTCGATGCCCTCAAGCAGTTCAAGCAACGAACGGGGGCTTCGATGAAGGTTGAGTTTATCAACCCATTTGTCACGTCCGTTACTTCGCTGTTTGACACCATGTTGGGCATCGAACTCACTCGGGGGCAACCGTTCGTGAAGGGCAGCATTCAGCCGGAACACGATATCAGCGGCACCATCGGACTTACGGGAAAGGCTAAAGGAGTCGTTGTCCTCAGCTTGAGCAAGGAGTTGGCGCTGCGTGCCACGGAAGTATTGTTAACGGAACGACCAGAGGATATCAACGACGACGTTGTTGATGCCGTCGGCGAATTGGCGAACATCGTGGCCGGCGGTGCCAAGGCACAACTCGAACAGTTGGCAATGAGCGTCAGCCTTCCGACCGTGATCACGGGAAAAAACCATTACGTTGGTTTCCCTTCGGAAATAGCGGCCGTGTGCATTCCGTTTCATTGTGAGTGGGGAGACGTAACCGTGGAAGTTGGGCTGGTTGAACAGCCAGTCGAAGTTCTCGCCCCCGCTTGACGCGTGCATCCTGCTGACCGCCGGGGGGGACGAGTTGAATGTCCGCCGCCCCTGCGACGAACTGCTGGTTCCGGTGATTTCAAAACCGTGCGACATGCCCTTCCTGGTAAAGACCATAAATAAAGGCAGTTTACGACTTCTCGCAAACTGCCTTCAGTGGAGGCGGCGGGAATCGAACCCGCGTCCCGCGACGTTTCTGTGGAAGCTTCTACGTGCGTAGTCGATTATTTGAGTTTTACCTTTGGACCCCCAACCGACAGGGTGTTCCGCCAGCGAGTCGGGAACTAATTTAGCCTCGGACGTGCCCAACAGTGACCCGAGACGATCCGGAATTGTTGGCCGGTCTTTGGGTCTCTCCGGAAAAAACCCTCAACCGGGGCCACCTTCTAGGCAGCCATTACGAGATTATCTTCAGCAATTGAAATTGCAGTCAGCTTTTAACGTGGCCCGCTGACTAACCACGGCACGCCGCCGACACTTCAACTATCCGGTCGATACCAATTCGCCCCCGAAAGCTTCCGACCGATCGTTTTAGCGAGGTCGCCAAAAAAAGGGCCGGTGTCCGGGCGGTTCGGACAGCCCCTGCATTATACCACACACGCGGCCCGAAGCCAGAGCGGATGCCACCTTGAAAAAGGGGGACAGGCACCTCGCCAACAACCTTATTCGTCGGGAGAGAAGTACTCCCGCTCGGAGCCAGTCCCCCTTTTTCAATAGGCCCCCTAACGGCATAACTGCCAGAAAATCACCGTCGCCGACAGCGGGAAGAGCCACCAGGCGAAGCGGTGTAGACGGCCTTGTTGCAGCCATCGAACGAGCCAGGCCAGCGCCGCCAAACCAACGGCAAAGCTGACGACCGCCCCCATGGCAAGCAGGCCAATGGACGCCCGTTCGGGGGGGTCGGAGATCAACTTCACGGCGTCCAGCAGTCCCGCCCCGCCGATCACCGGAATGGCCAAGAGGAACGAGAAGGTGGCCGCTTCGTCCCGCCGAAGGCCGCAACCCAAGCCGGCGACAATGGTGGCCCCGCTACGGGAAATGCCGGGCAGGATGGCGATCGCCTGAAACACGCCCACCACTAAGGCGTCTCGATAACTGAGGTTCACACACGTCGTCGATCCGCCACCGCCGCGGGCCGTCCAAAGCAGCATCGCGCCGGTGACCGAGAACATACATCCCGCCAGCAGGGTATTGCCCAAAACGGCCTCGAAATACGGTTGCACGGCGATCCCCACGATCCCCGCCGGAATACTGCCGACGATCAGCAGCCCGATCAGCCGCCGATCCGAACCCAACAGGCGGACGATCCGACGCCGGTAGAAGACGATCACCGCGGCCAGGGTGCCCACGTGGAGCACGATCGAGACGGTCAGCTTCTCCGGGATCGTCTGGCCGGTGAGTTGTTCCATCAGGTCGGTCAGGATGACCAGATGGCCCGAGGAGCTGATAGGCAGAAACTCGGCGATCCCCTGAACGACGGCCAGGACGAGCATTTCGATCAGTTCAGTCATCCGTGGCTACACTGGCGGGCTGGCGGGATTCGGGGAAACGGTAACACTTCGGCCACGGGGGGCGCGGGGGTAACGGGAAACGAAGTGCTCAAGTATAGCGTTCTGATGCAATGGCGGCAGGGACACAGCCCTAACGGGGGGTACTACAATGAATCTCTCGGGGGTGTACTCCGCGGAAAACGGCAATCCCCCCTAGAAAAACTGCGGCCGATGTGCAAAAATTCAAGTTTCGCACCCATCGGCAAGCGGACCGAGGTTTGGTCGTTGTTCTTGCGCACCCCCTAATCCCAAGGATGATTTGATGTTCAGGAACCTGAATCCCTCGGCACTCGGCATCTCCGGCCACCAGAGCGAGATCATCGAATTGGTCCTCACGTACGGGTTCAAGGGAATGGATTTGCCGATCGAAGATTTCGCCAATCGCGTCAAGCGTCGGGAGATGCCGTACGCCCGGCGGCTGATCGACAGTGCCAAGATCACGCTCGGGTCCTTTGTTCTGCCGATTGAGTGGGACGTGGACGACGAACCGTTTAAGGCCGATCTCGAAAAACTGCCCGAATATGCCCGCATGGCCGCCGAAGTCGGTTGCACGCGATGCGTGGCCCGAGTGGATCCGGCCGGAGACAAGCGTCCTTACCACGAGAATTTCGAGTTCCACCGCCACCGATTCGCCGACATCGCCAAGGCGCTGCAGCCGGCTGGCGTGTGGCTGGGGATCGGCTTTCGGGCTGCGGAGGACCTCCGCAAGGAACAGGCGTTTCAGTTCATCCACGACCTGGACGCGCTCATGCTGTTGATGAACATGGTCGGCGAGCCGAACGTCGGCGTGCTGCTGGACCTTTGGGACCTCCACGTGTCGGGCGGCACGCTGGACAACATTCAGAACATTCCCGTCGAGCAGATCCTGGCGGTCGAGGTAGCCGACGTGCCGGCCGACGTCCCCCTGGCCGAGTTGACCGAAAAATCGCGGTTGCTGGCCGGTAGTGCCAGTACGATCGAGTTTCCGGCCACGCTCCATGCCCTGGCGCAAATGGGATACGACGGGCCGATCACGCCCACGCCGTATCGCGGGCTCTTCGAGAAACGCCGCCGCGACATGATCGTCAAGGAAGTGGGCCACGCGCTGGACGACGCTTGGAAAGCAGCCGAATTGACCCCGTCGGCGGTGGTCGCGGCCGAGACCGAAGCCGAGACCGCCACCCCGACCGCCACCCCGACCGAAGCCCCGACCGAAGCCCCGACCGAAGCCCCGACCGAAGCCTGACGTCGCCCTGGCGGGGAGCCCGCCGTGTTTCACTATGAAGACGGGCTGAAGCTGACCCAAGCGGATCTGGCGATCGATTTTCGACGCCGTCAGCCTCGGGCTTTCATCTCGCATGCCCACGCCGATCACATGGCGCGTCACGAGTATGCGCTGTGTACACCGGAAACATCGGCCTTGTACCAATTCCGCCTGGGCCGGCGCCGCACGATGGAAATGCCCTATCGACAACCGGTCGAGTGGGGCGGCCTGCGGCTAACCACCTACCCGGCCGGTCATTGCCTCGGGTCGGCCATGTTGCTGGCCGAGAACCAGCAGCAGTCGCTTCTCTACACGGGCGATTTCAAGTTGGGGCCCTCGGCCACGGCCGAGGAAGCCGAACTGCCCCGGGCCGATATCCTGGTCATCGAAAGTACGTTCGGAGATCCGAGTTTCCAGTTTCCCCCGCGCCGGGAATCGATCGAGCGGCTTCTCGATCTGGTTCGCCGCACGCTTCGCGCCGGCGATACACCGGTGGTGCTCGCCTACGCCTTGGGCAAGGGACAGGAAGTCACCCGGGTGCTCACCGACGCGGGGTTCGGTGTGTTGCAGCATACGCGGATCTTCGAGATTAGCCGAATCTATGAATCACTGGGCGTTGCGCTGGGACGCCACGCGCCGTATTGCGGGCGAACCGAACCGGAACATGTCGTCATGGTACCGCCCGGAACGCCCGTGCCCGAGGAGATTCCCCGGCCCGTGCGTATTGCCGTGACCGGTTGGGCGGTGGATCCGCGGGCCAAGTATCGCCTGCGTGCCGATCATGCCGTGGCGCTGTCGGACCACGCGGATTACGGCCAGCTTCTCGAGGCGATCGAGCGGGTATCGCCGAAGAAAATCTACTGCACCCACGGCCCGGACACGTTCGTCGACCGGCTGCGCGACGCCGGACTGGACGCCCAACCGTTGGCCCATCCGCGCCAGCGACGGCTGTTTCGCTAAGCCGCCGGGCGCCCCAACTCCTTGGCCCGGCTCGGGCGATTCGCTATGCTGGGATGATTGAAGAACCCGTTCAAAGAACCCGTCGGACGATTCCCACCCCAACTCCCAACACCGGAGATACCCACCATGCAACGACGCGACTTCCTACGAACGGCCGGCGCCGCGACGCTGGGCCTGTCGGCCTTTCCGCTCGGCCGCGCTCGGGCTGCTCAAGACAGCAAGAAGAAGATCCTCTACTTCACCCGCTCGGCCGGCTTCGAGCATTCGGTCGTGCGGCGTGTCGATGGTAAGCTCAGCCACAGCGAACAGATCATGACCGACGTGGGCCGGGAACAGGGTGTCGAGGTCGTCTGCTCGAAGGACGGACGCGTGTTCGACGGCAATCTCGATCAGTTCGACGCCATCGCCTTCTACACGTCCGGCGACTTGACCCGACCGGAAACGAAGCGGAACAACCCGCCGATGACGCCCCAGGGCAAGCAGAACCTGCTCGACGCGGTGGCCGGCGGCAAGGGTTTCGTGGCCTTTCACGCGGCCACCGATTCCTTCCATACACCGGGCGGCCGAAACGAAAATCAGGCCCAACCCGATCCGTACATCGCCATGGTCGGCGGCGAATTCATCACCCACGGCCCGCAACAGGTGGCCACGATGCGGGTCGCCTCGCAGGGATTTCCCGGCTGCAAGGACCTTGGCCAATCGTTTGCATTGCGCGAAGAGTGGTACGCGCTGAAGAATTTCAACCCGGACATCCACGTCATCCTGGTCCAGGAAACCGAGGGGATGCAGGGCGGCTGTTACCAGCGTCCGCCGTTCCCCGCCACCTGGGCCCGCAAGCACGGCAAGGGCCGCGTGTTTCACACCTCGCTGGGCCATCGCGAAGACATCTGGACCAACGAACTCTTCCAGCAGTTGGTCATCGGCGGTTTCTCCTGGGTAATGAAAGAAGTCGAAGCCGACGTCACTCCCAACCTCAAGCAGGTCACGCCAAACGCGGGCCAATTGACGCAATAGAGGGGAAGGGCAGCGTGCCATGGGCGGCCTGCCCGCCCTTGCGGCGAGTTGGGCGCAGTAGGGTGCCATGGGCGTATTAGAACCGACAGGTGAACGAGTTTCCCCTAATGGTCGTCGTCTCCGTGCCGGTCCTTGGCAAGAGGGTGTCGTGGTTGAAACATGCACATGGGGGTTCTGGCCGTTGTGAGCCAGGACAGCTTGACGGTGGCTTCACCGCTAGCCTATATTGCCGATGTACTACCTCGCGGTTGGAAAGAGGCAACAAACCTTCCGCTCAGACTGGCCTAGTGGCTACAGAAGGTCAATCAAGTGACCTGTTTCACAATACGCTTAGGTGAGGTGCCCTATGACTGGTGAACATCAATGCTCTCGATGTGGCTCTAATCGGTTCCAGAAGCAACCGAACGCAGTACTATCCAACGTGTTGGGCTGGATTTTTCTTCTCTGGGGCATCGGGTATCTCGGACTGCATATACTGGACTATTTCATGATGCGTGGACCACTCATCCGCGACTCAGTGGCATGGGTGACGACTGGATGTGTGGTTGCACTCGGCCTGTGGGGATGCATGTGCAAACGCTTCCGATGTGAGGCGTGTGGAAAACGCTTCAATACTCCCACGGCTCATGGCTCGTCTGCCGCGATCTGGTGCATACTTCTAGGGCTTTCCGCCCTTTTTCTTTTGGTTGGCATTGTGATTCTGTTCGTGGTACTCAAGTAAGAACACGGTCTTGTTTCAACGGATTTGCACAAAATCGCCTGGACAGCGCGAAGCTCCTTCTGAACGCCGAAGCCGATCCCGCAATCCGCGGCCCCGATGGCGAGACCATTGCCGAGGCCGCACGTATGCACAACGCCCCACGATGCGCCGACGTTCAGAGGAATTCGACGTGGTTCCGCATGTCCTCCGCCTGAAAACACTCCTGGAGGAGAAACAGCGTCTCAATCATCTGGCGAACGGAACGACTTTGTTGGTGGCAATAGCAAATACCGTCGTGTTCGAGACCATCGGCTACCATGGAGAGAAAATCGGCGTCGTGGGTCACGAGGACACGGCTTTCGGAGCGAGCGAAGGCGAGCTGCGCTGCGTCGTCATCCCCGAGCAGACCGGCGCCGGCGGACGTGGTAACGTCGACCCCACGTGCCTGGAGCCCACCGGCGACGGCCGACGCCACGTGCTCGTCAAGGTGAAACCGAATCCGTGCTGGCATCCTTACCTCGGAGGCGGTCTAAAAGGCCGGGGCCAGACGACGCCCGGAGGCGGGCTACGAGATCCTCGGACTCCTTCATTTGACCGCGGATATCTTCCTGGTTGTCCCAAAAGTAGGCCAAGGCAGCGTGGACGGCCGCCAGACTGAGCTGGGGAAACCGATGCACAATTTCTTCGGCGGATTGGCCCTGAAGTTCGTGCCAAACGTAGATATCCCAAACGCGAATCCGCGTGCCGACGACGCAGGGCTTGCCGCCACATCGGCCGGGAGCACTTTCGATATATTTGAGGGTGACTGGTTCCATACAGTTATTGTACCGCATGCGCGGGACGCAAGGCAAGAAAGGATCCCGCGTTTGCAGAGTCCGAATCCGGCCGTTTTCGGGTAACTGGTAACAATCCGTGTTAGCCCCGTCGCCTGCGACGGGAAAAGCAGCGGAAACCGACCCGATTTCCGGTCGCTCACCGACCGGGCTAACCGCCCTGGGCACGGGT
>JABMRP010000310.1 GCA_013202535.1 Planctomycetota bacterium | reverse complement strand
GCGTAAACTCTCTCCGGATCGTGACCACCGCGGCGAAGCCGGTGGATCTGCTCGTCGGTCAACTCGGCCACCAGCGCTTCGAGCCGGGGATCGACGCCGAAGAAGTGCTGCCGGGTGAAACTTCCCGGCATGACCGTGTATTTCTGATACTGACCGTCGACCACCTCACCCATCCGTCGCGCAAGAATGCCATCGACATCTTTTTCCAACAGCGGATCCCAATCGTCGCCCCAGATCACCTTGATCACGTTCCATCCGGCGCCGCGAAAGGCGCCTTCGAGTTCCTGGATCACCTTGCCATTGCCGCGGACCGGGCCATCGAGCCGCTGCAAGTTGCAGTTGATCACAAACGTGAGGTTGTCGAGCTTTTCTCGCGCAGCCAGAGTGATCGCACCCAGGGCTTCCGGTTCGTCGCATTCGCCGTCGCCCAGGAATGCCCAAACCCGCGAGTCGGCGGCGTCCGGTTTGATCCCCCGGTCGACCAGATAATGATTGAACCGGGCCTGGTAGATCGCCATGATCGGACCGAGGCCCATGGAGACGGTGGGAAACTCCCAGAAGTCGGGCATTAGCCAGGGATGCGGATACGACGAGAGCCCTCCGCCGGGAGCCAATTCGTGGCGGAAGTTGACCAACTGCTCCTCGCTGAGCCGGCCTTCGAGAAACGCCCGGGCGTAGATTCCCGGCGTGGCATGTCCCTGGAAGAAGATCTGATCGGCCGGTCCGCCGCCGTCCTTGCCTTGGAAGAAGTGGTTGAAGGCCACTTCATACAGCGTGGCCGCCGAGGCGTATGTCGAGATGTGGCCCCCGATGCCCGCGCTCTCGCGATTGGCCCGAACGACCATGGCCATCGCATTCCAGCGGATGATGCTCTTGATCTTCCGTTCCATCTCCCGGTCGCCGGGAAAATCCGGCTGCGCGTCGACGGGAATCGTGTTAACGTAGGGGGTCGTGGCCGGATGGGGTAATCGAATCCCGCAGCGAAAGGCCTGCTGCTTGAGCCGTTCCAACAGGAAGGCGGCCCGATCGGAGCCCCCGTTGCGAATCACGTAGTCCAGCGACTCAAGCCACTCGGCCGTTTCCCGCGGATCGGTATCTTCTTGAGAACCCGGGCTTGAGTCGCCCGGCGAGACGATTCCCTCGGTCTGCTTGTTCATGGGCGATCGGTCGATTGTGGAAAGGGAAGCGGCCATCGGTAGCATGTGGCCATGACATGCCACCCGCAAGAGGGGAGTACGGTACGCACTCCATCGGGGGTGGAACCGCCATCATCTTATGAGGCGGTTTTGGAATGGTCAAATCGGCCCGGCAATTCGCCCGTCAGGCTCCACTGGACACGACCGCCGCGACTTATTGCTCGCCCAGAGTTTCGGCCTTCTGCTCCAACTGCTTTTGCAGCGGGCCATCGGCTCGGCGGGCGGCCATTTGGTAGTAGAGTCTGGCCAGATTGCCCTTTCCAGCCTCTTCGGCCTCCCGGGCGCGAGCCACGTACTTCATCGCCTCGGTCTGGTCGGCCGCCGGGGGAAGCGGTTGGTCGGCCCGCGCGAGATCGTCTTGCCGCGCCACGGGTGGTTGGGCGACAGCGCCCGGATGGCCTTGCCAATTCGGCTCCTCAGGCGCGGCCACGGGCAACGCGGGTTGTGGACGTGCCCCAACCATGGGAGCCAGATCCCGGTCGGCAATGGGCACGGGCTCGAAGGATTGCGGCGTCATGCCGGGACTCATCGACGAACGATACTGCTGAATTCGCGACGGCACGTATTGCCGGTTGTTGTAGGGGAATCCTCCTACAACGGGTACAACACTGATGACGAACGGGCTTTGCGAGGTGTCGGAAAAGATGCTCGTCTGGCCGTTGAACATCGTCGTACTGGGAGCCTGGGTCACGTTGCTTCGTCGACTTCCCTGCCCGAACTGGAAAGCGAAGTCGGCGTTGAAATCGTCGCCGCGGACGCTGTACCCAGCCCTGCCGCCGGCCGAAGGGTCATATCCGCCAAACTGCGGAATGGCCAGATTCGCGCTGCCTTGGCTGAAATGGAAGCCTCGCCAATTGCCCTGAAAGCTAACGCCCATCCGCTCGAAGAAATTGTCGTTGAGCGAGTTAAACGGCGTGGTCGTGGTCACCTGTTGAGCAGACGCCCCAGAGGCCATCCAGAAAACCGCCCCGAGAATGACAAGCAAGCACCAAAATCGTTTGTCGCACATGGTCAAATCCTCTCTGATTTGCCTAGACACGATTTGCCTGAACTCTGCCGCGGCGTGGCGCCCGTTTCCACGCAAACGTAAAGCGGCTGCGGGGTGAGAAGACCGCAACCCATCGTATTGTATCGGCAGTTGGCCCCCCCGTCAAGAAGGGGACCCCACCGCAAGAGGGACTACCGCCTCGCAGTCGGTCTCGCTTCTCCAACTTCACACGGACGGTCCGCACTCTGGGCATTCATAACACGCTTCGCAGGGGCCGTTTTTTGCCCCTTTCCGCGACGCCGAATTAATAGAAACGGCCGGTTGGTCGAAACGCAACTTAACCCCTTCCCGAGAAGGCACTTACGTCGCGGATTCCGGGAAGCCGTTTTCGGAGATCATCTGCACGGCGCGGCGCGTATATCCACTTACCCGCTTTCCGTCGGGGGG
>JABMRP010000309.1 GCA_013202535.1 Planctomycetota bacterium | reverse complement strand
CCCTTGCGATAGGTAATCAGATCAAAACCGGCCTCCATCAATCTCGCAAACAGTTTCGGACTGTAACCACCCCGATCGAAAATCACCGTCACGCGACGACCCGCCGGCACCAATTGTTTCACCTCCTCCAAAATCGGTTCGAGCACCTTCGTCAGCGCGGCGTTCACTTCGCTGGTAACTACCAACAGCGGATCCCCCTGGGCATCGTTGACCCAAGTGTCGGTCGCCGCCGGGCCGGCCACTTGGCGTTGGGATTTTTTCGCCTTGAAAAGCCGGTGTTTCCCGTGATATTCCCGCACGTGACCATCTATGTACAGAAAGGCGATCCGATCTTCATCCTCATCGATCCGCTGCCGGGCGAGTTCCTCCATCAGCCGCTTGCCTCGCTGCATGGCGGCCATCCGAGAAAGCTTGCGGCGTACCGTCTTCACTTCCGGAGCCCGGTCCAAACCCAAGATCCGACCCAGGTCACCAGGGCCATATTCCTTCAGGTTTTCCGGTCGCTTGATCCGCAGCAACGCCAAGAGAAACAAGGTGACCACCGTCGTTCGCAGACCATAGAATGCCGGGCCCAGCGATCCGTAGACCTTCTCGAAGATCGGCAGCACCCCGTGGCAAACCAACAACGGTACGGCCAGCAACACGCCCGCCCGCGGCAGTTGCTCGGCCTCGGCAAACAGGGGCATGGCGTCTTCCAGCAGTCCCAGGCGGGCCAAGGCCCGATCGCCACTGCGATCGCTCGGGTCGCGATCGATGGTCAGCGAACTCGATGACTCTGTTTCCTGGAAAGAAGCCGTCGCCGCTCCCAGGACATTCACCTCGCCCTCGCGCCGATGTTGATCTTCCACCACCAAGGTCATCGGAGCCTCGGCGGGTGACGCGGTGTTTTCGGGCGCCGGCGGTTGTTCTTTCACAGCGGCCGGCTCGGGGGAGTCGTCTTCCAGCGACGGCAACTGCGGTTGCACTTCCTTCGCGCGCCGTTTCAGCCCCAAACGTCCCAAGGTCCGACGCACGGCGGCTTCCCCAACGCCCAGACGCCGCGCCATCTCCATGTTGGAGACTCCCGTTTTGAACCATCTACGAACAAACGCCTCTTGGCTTTTGCTCAACTGGGACGGACGTCCTGGAGGTGACTTGTCGATCAGGCCGTCCATGCCATGTTGCTCGTACCGTCGTTCCCAGCGTCGTTGGGTGGCCTCCGAGTGTCCGAACGCCTTGACGATTTCAGCTTGGGTTGCCAGTTGCGACTGCCGCAGACTAACGGCGATCAAACGCAAATGCCCCTTGTCCGACAAAGCCACTCGATACAGCGGCTCGTGGTGGCAAAACATGACGCGATACCCATCGCGATCAACGAACCACAGGGAGTGGTTGATGTAGGTTCGGTCGTCGGCAGCGACATCTTCCAGAGGAAGAAACTGTTGTGTTGTGGTGTTGGCAATCATACCCAACGATACGATCGCCAAGGTGAAATGGTTCGAGAATACCGGTCACGGTTTCCAACGAGTTGCCATAACAAGAATACCCGAAAACCACGAGAATCATGGCACTATGTCAGGAGTTCTGAACTTCGACCATGGCCGAACGTTGAACCTTCCGTGGGCAGACGAAATGCGGAGCGGCCGATATGGATGATAGTTGGCAAGGTACCCTTCGTCCATGGCCGCCTGCTGGATCTGCCATGGCTTCACTCCCGCTGGCCGACCTACCTCAGCCAGGAAAAGGTCCAGCGTCCGCTCCAAGGTGTAGCCACCGTGCCGCCGGGAAAAAAGCAGGAACTCGCGAGCCCATCGGACGAGTTGTGGCCGGTGCTTTGGCGCCGCTAACTTCCTCTCACACAAGAAGTTAGCGTATTCGTCCCCGCACGGCCCGTAGCCGCTGGTCGCGCTGAGCCATAACCCGATTCCCGTTTTATACACATCAAGATAGCCAAGGTAATCCAGGTGTTATGTTAGTCCGCTGGTCGCCTCGGCTGAACACCCCCCGCAGGCAAGTCGCCGCAAGTAGTTGACTGCCCACGCATTACGCCACTATACTGCCAGAACCCGCGGGGCTCATGTCCCCGGCAAATAGAGATTGTGTAGAATAATGAGTTCGGCGGTGTAACGAAACCAAAAAACACGAATCGACCCCTAACTAAAAGCACCTCATGTCGTTGATCGACGCAAAGCACCAATCACAGCACGGTATTCAATGAAACATACAAATCCTAATTCTGTCCCACCAATGCCCGATGGATTGGTTGAATACGCGCAAAAGTCGGGCCAGAAACTCATTCACATTTCAGTTGCGAACAAGCCACCCATTGAGGAATTGATGGCAGAAGGCATGTTGGCGATAGAGGGCGGCGCATTTTGGGCCGCTGTTGACGTCATACCGCGAATAGGTGAGTTCATTCGCACGCAGAACGGCAAGCTGTGTAAGGTCACGCTAGTCGCCCATTCAGTTCTTCCACTCGACCTGAGCAATGACAAAAGGGCGTTCACTCTCGTTCCTTGGGTGGCCGCGGTTTTGGACGAGAATGAAGACTCAGTCACGGAAGCCGATTAGTTTCTCTCTGAACAAGAAGGAGAAAAGGACGGAGGAAAGGAGAGGCATCGTTGTGATGCGAGGGAGCGGTTTATAATGCCTGTCCTTATCGGCTGTCCCACCCAAGTGTTGCCAGCGAATACGCTGAACTCGATGGCAAGGTGCTTGCTTCTCCAGATGCTGTGCGTCCATCGCGCGAAGCGATTACGTTACGTTACCAACAATTTCAGGAAAGGAAACTGCAACAATGACGGACGATGCGAAGATCTCGATGATTCTGTGTTCGGAACTAGATCCGGCTGAACAAGAAAAGATGGAACACCTCGATAGCCCAATCTCCGAGAAATTCCGTCGCGCTGGTCGCGTTGTGCGGTTGTGTCGGGGGCGCATGGACGGCGCTTCCCGTATGCTTGATTTTTGTCACGATCCTCTAGGCATCGAAGTTGTCGCAACCGTTCAAGCGACCGAGTTCCTTGCTGCTTCCGACGCCGACGCATTGGCGATGATAATTCCCTAACAAGCGAAGGCCGCCGAACAAAACGGTGAACCGGAGCGGCTACTCTTCCTGCGATTCAACGGTCAAACTATTGAAGAGGTCTTCGATGATTCGGGCCGGTTCCTGATGGTCCGCCGCCCGGTTATCTTGGTCGTTCAGAGCGGACCACTGCTCGGTCAACTCGTCACACGAGCGATACCTTCGGGAATCCACCGTATTCTGGGACTGCGGCTTCCTGCCGCCGGCGTCGCATCATCGCCCTTACGCGTGACCGATTCGGGACGTTCCGTTCGAGCACCAGCAGAACCGGTGACCGCTCTCAGGCCGTAGAAGCCCGTTGGCCGGCTACTTCTTTCGGATGCAGTAGACGTTCTTCATTCCCACCAGAAACATGCTGCCGTCGGCCACGGCCGGTGAGGGGTGGTTGCCGTCGGCCAGGTCGTTGACGGCCAGCAACTCGAATTGCGGTCCGCTGCGGATGACAAAACTCTTGCCGGCGCTGGCGTATGGATACTTGCTGTCCGGCTCGAATTCCAGCCGCCGTCAGGGCGAAGTCCGCTTGACAAACCGGCGGGCAAAATCGAGCACCGAGCGGGTGAAGGTATACAGCTCCGTCTCCGGACCGCTGCGCGACGGCGCCTCCAGCCAGCTCTGGATAACGTACTGATCCGGCGACCCTTGCACCAGCGCGTAATTGTAGCCTTGCTGCATGATCGACACGTACCAGGTCGAATCGTCCGCCAACCCTCGCCTCGCCAGCGCCGGGTAGCCCGAGGCCCAGTAGATCAGGCCAAAGGGAAGCTTGCGCTGGCGACAGTACTGCTGGAGCTTTTTCACCTCGGGCCAAGAGCCGCGATTGAGCACGACGAAT
>JABMRP010000308.1 GCA_013202535.1 Planctomycetota bacterium | reverse complement strand
CTGCCCGCCCGTATCGGTTTCCAAAGTCCGCGTGTCGCTCACCGTAATCACGGCACACCGCACCGCGGAGGGGGCTTCGGCTTTGTGTTGATCTGGGACACAACTCACGGCAAAGTTCCTCTAACCCGGATTATTCGTGTGTGTGCCACGACTGCACCCACCCGAGAGAGGGGGTTTTGTGCAATTGGCAACCGGCTTGTCCATCGGGCACTGCCTCTGGGAGACAGTTGGCCAGTTCGGTTTGGCCAAAATCGTCGCTAACCGGTATACTAGAGATATCGGCGATGGGGGCAAAGTTTGCCCAACGATATCCCGGAGGAGATGGCCATGAGGTATCCGTACGCAACTTGGCTGGGGGCCGTCGGCCTGATCCTGCTGGCGGGCAGTCCCCTGCCCGGCGAGGTGTTCATTCTCGACAACGGCGGCCGGGTGGAAGGCGAGTTGGTCAATCCCGGGCAGTCGCCCCGCACGGAGTACATCGTCCAGATTTCGCCGGGCGCAAAGATCGTTCTCGCCCGGTCCCAGGTGAAGACCGTCACCGGGCAGTTGCCGGCCGAGCGCGAGTACGAGGCGATCCGGCCCGCGTTTCCCGACACGGTGGACGATCAATGGGCGCTGGCCGAGTGGTGCCGCGAGCGAGGTCTTGTCACCCATCGCAAGATCCATCTACAACGGATCATCGAGCTGCAGCCCGATCACGAAAAGGCCCATCTTGCATTGCGCCATAGCCGGCACGGCGGTCAGTGGATGACGCAGCAAGAATGGATGGAGAGCCGGGGTCTACGGCAGTACAAAGGCCGATGGCTGACGCCGCAGGAGATCGAGCTACTCGAACAAAAGCGAGTCCAGAGCGACGCCGAGAAAAAGTGGTTCCGCGATCTCGAGCGTTGGGAGGGCTGGCTCGGCAAACCCGATCGCGCCCTACAAGCCCGCAAGAACATCGAAGCGATCAAAGCCCCGGCGGCCGTGCGGGCGTTGCAGGCCGCCATGCGACGTCAGTTCAGCGGCCGGTATCGAGAACTCTACGCCCGCGCGCTGGCTCAGATCGGAACCCCCGAGGCAATCCGGGTTCTCGTCGACAGTTCGATGGGTGATCCGGACGACGAGGTTCGGTTCGCGTGCATCGAGCACCTGCGCGAGATGCGCGACCAGAATATTGCGTCCTACTACGTCGGTGCGATTGCCAGCAAAGACAACGGCACGATCAACCGGGCGGCCGTAGCGCTGGGACATTTGGGAGATCCCTCGGCCGTCGGCCCGCTGATCGAAGCCCTGGTCACCGCCCACAAATTCAAGTACGGCAGCGGATCGTCCGGGAGCATCTCTCCGACGTTTTCTTCCGGCGGTGGCGGCGGACTGGCCATGGGAGGCAACAACAAGGTCGTCACCCGCTATTTCGAGAACCGGCCCGTCCTCGACGCGCTGGCCGCTCTGACCGGCGAGAATTTCGGCTTCAACGAACAGGCCTGGCGAGGTTGGTTTGCCTCGAAGCAACGGGCCAATCCGGTCGATATCCGCCGTGATTGACCGGCACGGTTTGCTCCGTTGTTACGGCGTGTGCCGTAGTGACAAGCGATTCCTTCCCCGCTGGTCGCTTGCCGGGGCGCCGGCTTCAGCCACATCGCCGCCTCATCCCGGCGCTGGTATAGCGTAAGAGCCGGCGCCTGCGGCTGGGCGTTAAACGAAAACAAGACCCGGGCGCTGAGGAAGACAAAAGACGGGTCGACCTGCGCTCGGGAATCGGTAGAATACAACGATCGGAAACTTCGCGTCTCGACGGGCGGTCCGTCGGGGGCGTGGGCATGGCAAGTAGAGAACCATTATGGCCAAGCATCGCATTCGCTTGACGCAAACGGTCGACGCCGCGGGATGAGCGGCGAAACGGGGTCCGGGTGACCTCCGCAGTGTGCTGGAAAAATTGAAGCCGGTCGTTGATCCGCGCCTGATTGTCGGGCCGGAAACAATGGACGACGCGGCCGTGGTCGCCGTCTCGGATGACCGGGCGATCTGCTTCACCGCCGACTTCATCACACCGCTGGTCGACGACGCGGCCACGTGGGGGGCCATTGCCGCGGCCAACTCGCTCTCCGATGTCTTCGCCATGGGCGCCAAGCCGCTGGCCGCGCTGAACTTGGTCTGCTGGCCGAACAAACTGCCCGGTGATCTGCTGGCCGACGTGCTCCAAGGGGGCGCCCGATCGGCCGCCGCCGCCGGATGCATGATCGTCGGTGGGCATACCGTCGACGACAAACAGCCCAAGTATGGACTGGCCGTCATCGGCACCGTCGATCCCCAGCGCGTAGTGCGAAACCAGGGCGCGCAGCCGGGTGACCGGCTCTATTTGACCAAACCGCTGGGCACCGGAGTCCTGGCCACGGCGATCAAAGCCGATCGGGCCTCCGACGACGAGATTCAAGCGGCCGTTGACAGTATGTGCGAACTGAACGACAAGGCGGCCGAAGCCGCGCTGGCCGCCGGTGTCCGTGCCATGACCGACGTCACCGGCTTCGGCCTGGGTGGACATCTGGTCGAAATGCTCGACGACCAGGGCCCGTTGGGCGTCGAACTGTCGGGCAAATCCCTGCCCGTGTTGCCCGGATTCTGGGAACATCTTTGCACGGGCAAGGTCCCCGGCGGCACGAAACGTAATCGAGAGGCCTTCGCCGACCGGTTCGACATGGCCGATAATCTGCCCGACGGGCTCGAAAACCTGCTGTTCGACCCGCAAACTTCCGGCGGTCTGCTCGTGGCCATCCCCGAAACAGGGGGTGAAGTATTCGCCCGGGAGGCGTACTCGCGAGGGGTATCCATCCACTATATCGGGGCATTCACCGAGAGCGGTCGGGTTCAGGTCCAACCGTGATCGGCCAATTCAAAGGTGGGCACCGACGGCCCGCCGGGATATATTGGACAGATACCATCGCGCCGTTGGTTTCCCGTTCGCCCCCCGTGGAAGAAGTGTCCCCATGCATGGCCGTACTTTTCGGAACATCTGGTGGATCGTGCTGTTG
>JABMRP010000307.1 GCA_013202535.1 Planctomycetota bacterium | reverse complement strand
TTCATCAAGATCGTCACCTGGATCGACGCCAACGCCCCCTATTTCGGCACCCACCAGGGCAAGAAGAATCTTAAATGGAAAGGCGACGCGGATTTCCGGCCGTTGCCGTTGGCGGGGAAGTAGGCAATGGCCACCGGCAGAGTTGGTGCCAGGACAAATGTCCCCAACTCGCACGTCTCACCATTTGTGAGGTTGTGGACGGTGTTTGGGCTTGGCGCGAGCATGGCGTAACGATAAGCGACCGGCTCGGCCGCTGAGAGTCACCGCCGATCTCTCAATCGACCGTGGTTTCTTCCGTCGAGCGGCCCTCTAGGGTGTCGGGCGAAGTCTTGCCGACGGACTTGTGGTACTTCTTCTCATGGGCGTCGGCACGCCTTTTGAAGAACATCCGAACTCCCAGGTTCAGGAGAATACAGAGGATCAGCCCAAGGGTCGACAAGCGGTAGATCAATTGGGCGACGCATCCCGTGGCGACGACGGCGACAATCGGGGCCAAGAACCAGCAACTGATAACCCAGATCGCGCGACCCATTTTTCGGTCGGCATCGCCGCGCGCGAATACGCGGTCGGAGAGCCCCGAGCCGAGCACCGCGGCAAAGGCAACGTAGGTGGTGGAGACGGGCAGCCCGCGTCCCGAGGCGAAGGCGATCACGCTGGCACTGACACCGGTAATCACCGACGCGCGAAGCGTGTCGTAGTGGATCTTCTTCCCCGTTTCACTCAGCCTGGCCTCCGGCGCCAAGGTGTCGCGCGGCCCGCGCAGGCGCAGTAGCGTTCTAGCCAGCGACCGGCACCAACGGGGTGAGTAGAGCGCAACCTGATCGAACTGGCTTCCCGTGTTGACTTCCGCTCGCGTGACCCGCTGGGCGTACTTCGTGAACATCCCCGAGGCCATGAGGATTCCGCAACCGAAAAGAGCCCAGAGGGGAATGGGGACCTTGGAAGCGAGGTCGGCCAATGATTCGGCGTCACCTCCGTGCTGCCAGAGCGTAAGCCCGGCAAGTCCCGGCGAAGCCGCGTTGGCCAAGTCGTTTTGGCCGAACGCAAAGGCCATGCAGATCATCCCCAGTACGGCCGTGGCCGAAAACAGGTATTTGTAGCCGAACCGGTTCGTGGCCACCAGAACCAAATGGGTAATGAGAGTGAACAGACCCCACATGACCATCAATATCAGCCACTCGCCGTAGACCTCGAAGGTCTCCGTTTTCAGCAGCTTGACCACGGGGACGTTCTTCAGACCCTTGAAGACCATGAACCAGGAGAGCCACGTCAGGATGGCCCCGGCAATCCACGGGCCGTGCAGGAAGATCGTCTCTCGATCGGTGGCCTTGTGACGAACGGCCCCGCGGAAGACCCTCATGATCATGAACGACATGACTCCGCTGATGGCAATGGAGAAGATGATCCCCATCGTCACCGACCCAACCTTGTCCCAGTGGACGTTATCGTACCCGGCCAGAAACAGGGCCGCGCCCACCAACTCGAACACCAGACAGGCCGTCGTGCTGACCGGCATGCCAAAACCTGAAAACCCGTAAAGGAGCACCGTATCGACGAAGTAGACGCTGACGTAAATCGCCAGTGCCATCTGGACGGTCAGGACGGACGGATCAAAGATGCCTTTGCGAGCCGTTTCCATCACGGGCGAGGAAAACGTAGCTCCCAGCATCACGGCAATCCCGGCGATGATCACCGCCGCGCGCCGGTTCATCACCCGGGATCCAAACACGGCGTTCACCAGATTGGCGGCGTCATTGCGCCCGACTTCGATGCAATCCCAAATCAGCATCCCCAGCCCGACAAGCATGGCCAGCAGTAAGAAATCCGGCATCGTGTTTCTCCCAATCTCCCAACAAAGTCCCCCGAAATAGCGGGGGTACGATAATGGTGTCCAAGGTAGACCTCAGCGTACCTGTTGGAAAACACGACCACAAGTAGCCGGAACGAACCGCGGCAAACTCTATACCCGTAAGGCGCTGCCGAAATTCCCGCCCCGGATCCCTGCGCGGCTCGAGAAATCCTTGCTCTTTGGCCAACGAGCTCTGGAACGGGTATCTTCCGACGTAACACAAGATTAGCCGAATCCTAACCCAACGCTAACATTCAATTGCTATACTGTTAGAGGAGTGAATTGTACTGAATTGCCAATTCGGGTGGTTTGCCCTCGGCTTGAGGGATTTGGTGACCGACATGGAAACGCAACGTGTGCTGGTTGTTGAAGACGAGGCCGATATCAGGGAGATGGTCAGCTACAACCTTGCCAAAGCGGGCTTCGAGGTGGTGGAGGT
>JABMRP010000306.1 GCA_013202535.1 Planctomycetota bacterium | reverse complement strand
GCAAAGGCCAGCGACTATTTGACTTCGGCACCGGTGACAACGAGTGCTTCTACCTCACCCTTTCCGACAACAGCGGCAAGCCGGTTCTGGTTGCGATGCACGACGGGAAGACCTGTCGGCTGACTTCGGCCAAAGCCGTTCCCGCGGACCAATGGGTCGACGTGCGCGTCGAACTCAGCGGTTCGGAGGCCTCCCTCTACGTCGACCGCAAACGCGTTACCAAGGGAGCTTTCCGCTTCAAGCCGCGCGATGTATTCATCGGCGACCGGGCCGAAGGGAACTTCATCGGATGCGACAGAAACCATGCCGGCTTCTTCAAAGGCCGGATCGATTACTTCCGCATTTACCGCAAGACGCATGACGATTTCCAGGCGATCGGCAAGCGACCACCCGACGCGGACAGGCTCTCCGCCGAGTGGACGAGGCGGCGGATCGCCAAGGAGAAGGAGTTGGCGGAGATCTCCCCGCTCAAGGACCTGAGCAAGGAGGCAGAGGAACTCAACCGTCGCCGGTCACAGTTGCTGGAAACCAGCGACAAGCTTACCGAACTGAACGACCGGCGTCGAACGGCCGGCAAGGAGAAAGCCGAACTCGACCGGACGGTTCTCGACAAGTTCAATGCTCTGGCGGACACCGTCGGTGCGAATAAGGAAATCGCCGCGCTTCGTGAGAAGATCGATGCGTTGCGAAAGAACCTGCCCAAACTCTTGGAAAGCCTGAAGGCAGACCACCCGGATCTTTCCAAACTGGAAACGTCCCTCAAGCAGAAACAGAAGACCTTCGAGGAGACGAAGGGGGCGTTTCTGACTCGCCAGACGCAAGCCGGCGAGTTGAAGGGCCCGTACAAGAAGGTTCTGGCGGCACTCGACGCCGTCGACCGTGCTATCGTTGAAGAGAAAGAGCGGATGGTGTCGGAGAACGTCGCGGAACTGGCGGAAATAGGCAGACGCCTGTACGAAATCGAGAACAAGCGGAAACACTGGCGGTACGACGGGCAAGGGCTCGCCATAAGAAGAGCCGGGATGAGTCGGAATCCTTTCGCCAACTCCGCCCAAGAGAGTATCCTGACGTTGCACGAAGGCCTGGAGTATCGCACCACCGCCGACTGGGACTACCGGACACGGCAGGAGGTGCGAGGTGATGTCCCGCCGACGATGAAAGAGTGGCTGGAACGTGTCCGGGGGTATTGACCGGGCCGTGCTCTACGGGGAGTCCGTCGGAATCGCACAACATACGCGGAACCCGACGTTCAAAGAACTTGCACCCGCCTCCCATCTGAGGCGGAACCCGCAGCGGCAGGCCCCGGGGTAACTTCGCCAGGATCCGCCGCGCAAAACGCGCTGGTTTCCCTCCTCGGGCCCGACCGGGTCGCTTGCCGCGGCGCCGTCGTAATCGCCGTACCGATCCGCACACCACTCGCCGACGTTCCCGTGCATGTCGTACAGACCCCACTTGTTCGGCGGAAAACTGCCGACGGGCAGGGGCTTTTCGCGATTCTGCCCCTTGCTCCCCTCTCCGTACGTGTAGCCTCCGTGGTAGTTCGCCCGATCGGTCGATATCGTCTCCCCAAAAGAAAACGGCGCCAGGGTACCCGCCCTGCATGCGTATTCCCACTGCGCTTCGCTGGGCAAGAAGTACGGACGGCCCTTCTCGGCCTCTTGCGTGCCAAGGGTCTTGCAGAACTTCTCCGCGTCGCTCCACGAAATCTTGACCACCGGGTGGTTCGTGCCCTTGAACCCGTCGGGATATTCGTCCGTGATCTTCTTGTCGGCATCTTTGCGGGCCGGGTTCGTGACCGCCTCATAACACCCTTGCGTGACTTCGTGAATCGACATGTAGAAAGCGCTGGAGAGCGTTACCTTATGTCGCGGATGCTCGTCGTGGAACCAGCCGGCCTGTGCGTTGGGCATGGCGCAACGGCGGGCGACCTCCGCCGCCGTATCCCGGGAACCCATCATGAACGTTCCGGCGGGAATCAGCACAAACCGCATGCCGACCGAGTTCTCCATCGCCACCGGCACACCCAGCTTCTTCGCCGCCGCCACCTGCTCCGCCGACACCTTGGCCCAGGAAGGAACCTCCGGCTCGGCGCGGACGGAGGCGGTCACTGAGACAGTTGCCACAAGAGCCATCGCTGCTATACCGCGAACGGACATTGGCTTCTCTCCCTTTCAACCGCCCTTATTCGGGCTGTTTCTGCTTCTTCGCTTTTTCGGCTTCGACTCGGTCGAAGGCCTCGATGACCGCCGCCGGCCAGCGGAACTCGGGCGCCTTGGCCGGATCGAAGCCGCTCAGGTGCGGTTCGTCCAGCCGGTTGGCCACGGGCACGTAGACCCACTGGTTTTGTCGAAACGCATGGTCCAACAGTTCGGCGTACTGGGGCATGTGTGTCATTATCTGCTCGCGCGTTCTAAGGTGGCAGACGTGCTCTCCTTGGGGCCCGAGAATCTCGAACGAACTTTGACCTCCGCCCGACTTCGGCCGAATGGTCCCGTTGCAGTTGAACCACGCCTGAACGCCCTCGGCCCAGAACTCTCCGATGCCGCCTTCGATCGCGTATCCACGGAAGCGGCCGCCTTCCTTCGCTTGGTCGTACAACGCTTTCAAACGCAAGTTGAACCCCTCGTCCGTGCCGCCCATCACGCCGTGCAGCCCGTGGGCAAACTCGTGAATGAAGATATTTTCACCCGCCCAAGGATCGCCCCGTAAACCAAGCACGTTTTCTTCGCCGCAACTGACCGACCCGCCGGCCAGGCCGCGAGCGCGATAATCCCACCAGGACCCCATGCGCCGGCACTCGGGCAGATCGGTCTGCATTTCGTTGTAGGCCATCACGCAGACGTACATCTTCCTCGTTCCGCCGAGTTTTTCCATCAGGTCGGGCCGGTTGGCAAGCAGCTTCCGTGCCAAGTATCCCACTTCGCGCAGAGCGTGCATGGAAACCTTCTCCGAACCGACGATCAACAGGCTGTCGGCCGTGACGTGCTGCTCGTAAAACGGGTCGAGCGTTTTCCACAGCGCTTCGGCGCCGCACGGTTCCAGAATCTTCTCCCAGAGCGCGAACCGCGCGGGCGAGAGTTTCTTCAGCGTGGCGAGAGGTTCGCAGCCCGCACCCAGGCAGACGGCGTACACCTGGGCGAATTCCGCGAGATCTTCATGGCGTACGTGATCACCATAGTCGGAGATCGAGATCTTGTCCGCCTTGATGGCCTTCTCCCACTTGTCCAGGAGCTTCGGATCGGACTTCCTGGCCACCTGCTCCAGCGTGTGGCCCGCCTCGTGGGCGATCACCAGCGCGTCGGCATGGGGAACCAGATTGATGTACCCTTGCCCGCCATG
>JABMRP010000305.1 GCA_013202535.1 Planctomycetota bacterium | reverse complement strand
CGTCGACAGGACCGGATTTGGAGCCGTTTGGCCCAGGCCGCAGAGCGACGTTTCCTTGATCATCTCCCCAAGGTCGATGAGTTGCTCCACGTCCGATTCTTTTCCTTGACCGCTGCAGATGCGATTGAGGATCTCAAGCATACGCTTGGTCCCAACGCGGCAGGGCACGCACTTGCCACACGATTCGTCCTGGAGGAATTTGAGGAAGTACTTGGCCACGTCGACCATGCAGGTCTCGGTGTCCATGACGACCATGCCGCCGGATCCGACCATGGAACCCGCCCTGGCAAGCGTGTCGAAATCGACTTTCAGATGAAACTTGCTCGTCGGCAGGCAACCGCCCGAGGGGCCGCCGGTCTGCACGGCCTTCACGTCGGCGCCGTTGCTGGCCCCGCCGCCGATGTCGAAGACGATGGTTCGCAGCGAGGTTCCCATGGGCACTTCGACCAATCCGGTGTTCTTCACGCGCCCGGTCAGTGAAAAGACCTTGGTCCCGGTGCTTCCCTTGGTTCCCATGGCGGCGAACCACGCTGCCCCGCGATCGATGATTCCCGGCACATTGGCCCATGTTTCGACGTTGTTCAGATTGGTGGGCCGATTCCAGAGTCCCTCCTCGACCGTATGCACATCCTTGGCCGAGGGTTCGCCCACCCGACCTTCGAGCGAGGCCATCAGGGCGGTCGATTCGCCGCAGACGAACGCCCCGGCTCCGCGGGTAATCTCGACGTCGAAGGAGAAGTCCGAGCCGAGAATGTTTTCGCCAAGCAGGCCGTAATCGCGAGCTTGCCCGATGGCCGTCCGCGCGTGTTCCAAGGCGAGCGGGTACTCGTTACGAACGTAGACATGGCCCTCGGCGGCACCAACCGCGTATGCACCGATGATCATGCCTTCGAGCACGACGTGGGGGTTGCCTTCGAGGATGCTGCGGTCCATGTACGCGCCCGGGTCTCCCTCGTCGGCATTGCAGATGACGTACTTCATGCCGCCGTTGGTTGCTGCCCGGCAGCTTGCCCACTTTCGTCCGGTCGGAAATCCGCCGCCGCCGCGACCCCGCAACCCGGACGCCGTGACTTCCTCGATGACTCCTTCAGGGTTGCCGCCAGCGAGCACTTTGGCCAGTGCGGCATAGCCGCCGACGGCGATGTAGTCGTCGATCGATGTTGGATCGAGTTGCTTATTCTGACCCAACAGAACCTGATCCTGTGCCGCATAGAAGGGAATCTCGGCCTCCGTGCGTGCCTTCTCCCCCGAGATGGGATCCGTGTACAAGAGCCGCTCGATGAGACGACCGCCGGCGATCGTCTCGGAGACGATTTCGGCGGCGTCTTCGGCGGCCACGTGGCAGTAGAAGACGTTGCCGGGCTCGATGACCATCAACGGGCCCTGTTCGCAAAATCCGTGGCATCCGGTCACGCGCACGGCCACCGTGTCGTCGAGCCCTTGGCGACCGAGTTCGGTGCGGACGGCCTCGACCACCGCCATGCAACCGGACGCCCTGCAACCGGTTCCGCCGCACATCGTGACGCTTTGTTTGGTTGCTTGCCGGCTCGTGCCGAGTTGGTCTCGCAGGACGGTCAGTTCAGTGCCGCTTAGAAGTCTAGGCATGGGTGGCGGCCTCCTGCTCGGTGTCGCGGATGGACTGGATGAGTTTGCGGAGTTTGCCGGGAGTCATGTGGTGATGATAGACGCCGTCGAGCACGACGACCGGTCCCAACGCACAGGCTCCCAGACAGGCAACACTTTCGACGGTGAACAACTGGTCGTCGGTGGTTTCGTCGGCCCCGATACCCAACTGCCCGGAGACCTCGTCGAGCATGCGTAGCGAGCCGCGGACATGACAAGCCGTCCCCGTGCAGACGGTAATCACGTGCTTTCCGCGCGGCTGAAGGCTGAACGCCTTGTAAAAACTGGCGACCCGAAAGACTTCGATCAAGGGGACGGCGAGCCGCTGGGACACGGCCCGCATGGCCTCCTCGGAAAGATAGTCTTCCGCCTGCTGGATGTCCTGAAGGACCTCAATGAGGTACCGGGGTTGAGCTTGGCGGCCCTCGAAGACGTGCTCAATTCTTTGGACGACGCTGGTGATCATGTACGGCTCCTCTGTCGAGCGGTGTCCTTGGCCGGAGAAAACCGGCCGCGGTCGCTTACGTTTTCGGGCGACGCAGTCGGCTGGCCGACTCGCGCAGGCGCTACACCCGTAGTGTCGACTCAATCGGTTTCCGTGTGTATCCCGAAAAACTTGTGGCGAGCATCATGGCCGGCGCGTGGGAGGAACGCGCAAGAAGCACCTCACGCGCATCATCGTCGGTACATATGATCGCATCGCGAACAACAGACGGTGCCGGTTGCGAAAAGCCGTGGTTGCGCGTTGCGGCAAACGCGCGCGCCGGGTCGCGGAATGCCCTCGCCGCCCTGTAGGGGGTTTCATTACCTCACCCTTCTCACGCAGGGTGGGGCAAGGGCGGACAAGCCGCCCATGGCACCCGAGAGGGCAGTCTATTTCCGGCTACACGGCCGGGTCGGGATCTGGTATGCTCAATGGTTGCCTTTGCCCGCCGTGCCACGGTTCCATGCAAGACCAGCCGGATGTCCGTGAAGAAGCAGACCAAAGCCCAAAGCGTGCCTGCTCCGTCGACCTCCGGCGGCGGTCATTTGTCGGCTGCGGGAGACCGCAACGACGCCGTCTTTCGCAGTCTCGTCGAGGCGGCCCGGTGCATGCTCGTCATTCTGCGCCCCGATCGCACGGTCGCCTATTTCAACGAATTTGCGGCCGAGTTGACGGGGTACACCGCCGACGAAGCGATGGGGAAGGACTACTTCGAGACGTTCGTTCCAAAGAAGGTGCGACGAAACGTCGAAGAGCATTTTTGTCGCGCGCTCGACGGCACGTTGATCGTTGACGTCGGCTACCCTTTGCAGGCAAAAAACGCCCCCATTCGCTGGGTGGTCTGTTCGTTTCGCTCGTTCGGCGACTACCGGGAGCAACCCGCCGTTTTGCTGACCGCCCAGGACATCACCATCCACAGGCATACCGAGAAGATGCTGCAGCGGCGGACACACGACTTGGGCGAGCGGATCAAGGAGTTAAACTGCCTTTTCGGCCTGTCGAAACTGGTCGACGAATTGGGAATCGATCTGGAGGGGATCTTCCGGGGGTTGGTCGATATCCTGCCCCCGGCATGGCAGTACCCGGAGGCAACGTGCGGGAGAGTCGTCTTCGGGGATCGGGAGTTCACGACCTACAACTTTCGCCGGACCGAGTGGCGGCAGGCAGCCCCCATCGTGGTCCACGGCAGCGTGACCGGTGCGATCGAAGTCTATTACCTCCAAAAGAAGCCTTCTTCGCACGAGGGCCCGTTTCTCGCCGAGGAGCGCAGACTTCTCAATGCGCTGGCCGAACAACTGGGTAGGATCGCCGAACGCAAGACGCTCGAAAAGGAAATTTCGGAAATCAGTACCCGCGAACAACAGCGCATCGGCCGAGAACTCCATGACGGCCTCGGGCAGGAACTGACCGGCCTGGGGTATCTGGCCGAAACTCTGGTCTGCGATCTGCAAGGCCGGGGCATTGCGGAGGCGGACACGGCCAACGATATCGCCCGAGGGATCGAACGCGCCTTGGACCAGGCGAGCCGGATCGCCAGGGGGCTGGTGCCGGTGGAGATCGACGCCGACGGCCTGATGTCCGCGCTGCAACAGTTGGCCGCCAGCACGGAACAGCGTTGCGACGTCGCCTGCCGGTTCGATTGCCGACAGCCCGTCCCGGTCGGAGACGCGGCCACCGCAATGCAACTTTTTCGCATCGCCCAAGAGGCCGTCAACAACTCGGCCAAACACGCCCGGGCCAGCGAGATCTGTATCGAATTGCATGCCGACGACGGCCAGATTACCCTCCAGGTGCAGGACGACGGCGTGGGAATCCCCGACGATCTGGAGCACGCCAGCGGGATGGGGCTCCGCATCATGCAGTATCGGGCCGGCGTCATCGGCGCGACGTTGAACATCGAATGTGCCGACGGCACGGCGGTCACCTGCCGCCTTCCCCGCGGCGACTAAGGAGCCACTCCGTAGCAGGCACACTCCGTGTGCCGTCCGCCCCTTACGGCACACGGAGTGTGCCTACTACTT
>JABMRP010000304.1 GCA_013202535.1 Planctomycetota bacterium | reverse complement strand
GGCGGGCAAGCCGCCCATGGCACCCGATAGGTCAATTTCGCCCCCGCGGACCGTCACTCCATGCCTCCATCTGTTTCCACCTCGAACACACCTCCTCAGAGCAAACTCGCCGGCCGGCTTTGGATCTTCACCGCCGCGCTGATGTGGAGCAGCGGCGGGCTGTTTGCCAAGTGGCCGATCTTCTATGCCGACGATACCTGGACCGATGAGATTCGCGGACCGCTAATGGCCTTCTGGCGGGCGCTATTCGCGGCGCTGTTTCTGTTGCCGATGATCCGCCGCCCGCGATGGAATCGGCTGCTGATACCGTTGGGCGGCTGCTATGGTCTGATGTGCGTGACATTTCTGGTGGCCATGACGCGGACCACCGCCGGCAACGCGATCTGGCTGCAGGCGACCTCGCCCTGGTGGGTATTCTTGTTGGCGGTTGTCGTCTTTCGCGAGCCGGTGATCCGCCGCGACCTGATTCCGCTGGCCTTCGGCGTGTTGGGGGTGGGCATGATTCTGGCCTTCGAAATCCACGGCCAAGAGCGGTTCGGCGTGTTCTGCGGGATCATCTCCGGCGTGACCTACGGAGCGGTCGTCGTGCTGATGCGGCAACTGAACACCCAAAACGCCGCCTGGCTGGTCGCGGTGGGAAATGGCGCCGCCGCGCTGCTGTTGCTGCCGTGGGTGATCGGCCTGGGAATATGGCCTTCTCCGCTGCAACTTCTGGCGCTGGCTGGTTTCGGTGTATTTCAAATGGCCCTGCCCTATATGTGCCTGGTACGCGGACTCCGGTCGATCTCCAGCCAGGAAGCGGTCGCCATTACGCTGATCGAACCGGTCCTGATGCCCCTCTGGGTTGCCCTGATCTGGCAGGAGATACCCGCTTGGTGGACCATCGCCGGAGGATCGCTTATCTTGACGGGGCTGGTGCTGCGGTTCGTTGTCTGGGAATTGTGGCTGGGCGAGAACTTTTCGGGCCGTATTTCGTCCAAGTAAGTGTCTGGAGAAAGGTACGTTTGGGTAGGATGCGCGGCGCCCCCCCTGGTGGGCGGTGTAGCTATGGTAGCTACGGTTGCCAGACCGTGGATGCGCTGCTCAAACTTGATGGATGGGTGCCTGGGGTCGAGCGAAGCGAGTCCCCAGTTCATCGCATTCTGGGGGCTCGCTGCGCTCGACCCCAGCCACCCCTACGTCACTATACTCGCTCAACAACAAAGCCCCATCTTCCGAGGAGACCGTCATGTCGTTTCTCCAATTTCGTCTTATGCACAGCCGCTGGATTTCCAGCCTGGGCCTGTGTGCCATCGCCCTCTCGTTGTCAGCGTGGCCGATGGCTGAAAAAGCCGTCGCCCAGGAACCGTCAGATCCCGAAGTGGAGACGACAGCGGAACCCGCCGCGGAGCCCGAGGAGAAGCCGTTTCGCGAGCAGACGATCTACATTCCGTACGACGAACTCCGCAAGGTCTTCGAGAAGGAGGGGCGAGGCGTCTTCCTGCCGTACGATCGATTCCAGGAGCTTTGGAAGGCCGCCCGAGAGGCATCGGAGAAACCGCCGCGGCCGGAGCTTCCCACCGGGGCGCTGATCACGGAGATCGACGCCGAGGCCACGGTTGCCAAGGACGTGGTGAAGGTTGTGGCGACGGTGAAGATCGAAGTGCTGGCCGAAGGCTGGTCCGCCGTGGATTTGCGACTGGCCGACGCCGCGATTACCAAGGCGACGCTCGACGGCAAGCCGGCCCGTATTTCCGGCGACGCCGGGAGCGGATACCGCCTGTTGGTCGAGAAGAAGGGGACCGATCCACTGTCGATCGAATTGGCACTGGAATACGCCAAACGGATTGACAAACAGCCGGGCCGCAATCGCGTGTCGTTCCAGGCACCCCGGGCCCCGGTCAGTCGCTGGCGGGTGCGAATTCCCGAGCGCGGCGCCGAAGTCCAGATCCACCCCCTGATTGCCGCCACCGAGCAGCCCGAGGAAGACCCGGACGGAGCCGACCCAGACGCCGGAGAAACGGTCCTCTTGGCCTTCGTGGGAGCCGCGCCCAGCGTTTCCATCGAGTGGACTCCCAAAGCCGAGGGAGCCACCGGGCTGGAGGCCTTGGCCGATGTCCAGGCCGAACAAGAGGTCCGTATTGTCGAGGGGCTGGTCGAAACCACGGCACGTCTGGCCTACCGCATCAGCCGGGCCGAGCTTGCGCAACTCGTGATCGAGGTGCCCGCCGACCAGAACGTGGCCGAGGTGAGCGACCCCGACGGGCGCAACGTCCGCAAGTGGGCCGTCGAAAAGAGCGGTGCCGTCCAGACCATCACCGTCGATCTCCACGAGCCGGCCGACGCGACACAAAACATCACCGTGCGGCTGCAGCAATTTGCCGCCGAAGGCGACGCGGGCGCCGAAGACACGACCGCCGAAGACACGACCGCCGCCGATTCCCCTGCCAAGACAATCACCATCCCGGTCGTCGAAGCCAAGAACGTCGGCCGGCAGCAAGGCAATCTGGTGATCGACGTCGACAAGGAACTGCGGCCGCAGGCCGATCCCCGAAGCGGTCTGTTGCAGATCGACGCCGGCGAGTTACCCCCCGCGTTGGCCGGGCGGTCGTGGACCTACTCCTATCGGTGCGTCACGGTCCCGTTCGAGATGGACGTGACCGTCGAGAAGATCCAACCCCGCATCCTCGCCGACTCGGTCCTTGCCGTGCAATTGGAACCCGAACGTCTCCGGGCGAGTCTCGTGGCCGTTTTCACCGTCGAGCGTGCCGGTGTGTTTCGCCTCGAAGCCGATGTTCCCG
>JABMRP010000039.1 GCA_013202535.1 Planctomycetota bacterium | reverse complement strand
TGTTCATCGTGGGAACGGCGATCAGCAGCGAATTTGTCTACTTGCTGGGCCCCGGCGCGATTGTGCCCGACGCGGAGCATTTCGGCATCTTCTATCTCAAGCAATCGTACGCCGAGTCGGTGTTCGACTTCGACGGGGCGGCCAACCAACTGATCGGCCGGTTGTCGCCGGCGGCCGGCGAGGATCCGCGCGAATTTCTCCGCCGGGCCGAGACGATGCTCGCGCCGTACGGTGTCTTTTCGACCACGCCGCTTGCCGATCAGGCGTCCAACAAGTATCTGAGCCAGGAGATCGAGGGGCTGCGGACGTTTGCCTTTTTTATGCCGGCGATCTTTCTGGCCGTGGCCGCGCTGGTACTCAACGTGTTGTTGACCCGGCTGGCCCAACAGCAGCGCACCGTGGTGGGTACGCTCAAGGCGTTGGGGTATTCCGATCGTCAGATCAGCGTTCACTTTCTCAAGTTTGGGCTCTCCGTCGGTCTGGCCGGCGGGGTGGTCGGGTGTCTGGCCGGTTACGCCATGGCGTACGGAATGACGCTCCAGTATCGGCAGTTCTTCGCCTTTCCCGAGTTGAACAACCACTTCTACCCCGGCCTGCAGGCCACGGCCGTGGGGATCAGCCTCGTATGCGCGGCGGTGGGGAGCATCCGGGGAACGCGATCCGTGTTGCGGTTGCAACCGGCCGAGGCGATGCGCCCCAAACCGCCGAAGCAAGGGGGCGCCGTGTTCCTGGAACGCTTTCCCCGCTTTTGGAAAGGGCTCAGTTCCCAGTGGCGAATGGTCCTGCGCGACGTCTTGCGGAATCGGACGCGGACGACCGCCGGCATTTTCGCCACCGCCATGGGTTCCGCCGTGCTGGTCTGCGGCTTCATGATGGCCGAGGCGACCGTCTATCTGATCGACTTCCAGTTCAAATGGATCCTGCAGAGCGATTTCGATTTGACGTTCCAAGCCGAGCGAAGCGAAGACGCCTTGGCCGAGGCGGCCCAACTGCCCGGCGTCGACCGGGCCGAACCGCAACTCAACGTCGCCTGCACGTTCATCAACGGTCCCTACCGTCACAAGGGCGGGATCACCGGTTTGGCGCCCGACGCAACGCTGACCATCCCCCGCGACCTGGAAGCCAGCGCGATTCCCGTCCCGTCCGCTGGTTTGCTGATGAGCCGGAAGCTGGCGGAAATACTGCACCTGGAGTGTGGCGACACGGTGACCATTCGTCCGATCAAGGGACTTCGCCGCGAGCGGCAGGTGCCGATTGTGGAGATTTCCGAGGGCTATCTGGGCACGGCCGTTTATGCCGACATCCACTATCTCAGCCGGCTGATCGACGAGGAATTGGCCATCAGCGGCGTGCAATTAGCGACCGACGGGAATCCCGAACACACGCGGGACCTCTATCGCCAACTGAAGAAGCTGCCCGCGCTGCAGGCCGTCACCAGCCGGACCGAGATGGTAGCGAACATGGAGAAGACGTTTCTCGAGTTCATGTGGGTGTTCATCGGGTTGCTGGTGTTTTTCGCGGGCATTGTTTTCTTCGCCAGTATTCTCAATGCGTCGCTGGTCAGTCTGGCCGAACGGCAGCGGGAGATCGCCACCCTGCGCGTGTTGGGATACGGCCCGTGGGAAATCGGCAGCCTGCTGCTGCGCGAGAGCATGATCGTTACGCTTATCGGCACCCTGCTGGGGATGCCCATCGGCTACTTGCTGACCGTGGCGACGGCCTCGGCCTACGATACGGAGTTGTTTCGTTTTCCGGTCATTTCCTCACCGGGCACGTGGATCTGGACCTTGGTGTGGGCGGTTGTTTTCGGGCTGCTCGCCCATCTGGCCGTGCAATGGACCATTCACCGCACCGACTGGCTCGCGGCGTTGCAGGTGAAGGAATAGCATAGGAGTTCGCAGTGATGAAAAGAAACACATGGATTCTTCTCGCCGGTGCGGTCGTCGGTCTGATAGCCATCGGCGCCGTGGTGGCCGGCAGTATGTCGGGAGTTCCGGTTCGCGTCGTCGAGGTTCGCTGGGATTCGATCCACGAATCGGTCGACGAGCGGGGGATCACCCGGCTGCCGAGGACCTACCTGATCACCATGCCCTTCGACGGGCGGATCACGGCGATCGGCTTCCAGGAAGGCGATACGGTGTATCCCGAGGGGACAAAGGACGCCCAAGGCCAAGATGCCAAGCCGGTCGCTCGGGTCGTGCCGGGCGACGTGCAGTGGACCGTCGACGAGGCCGCCGCGATCGTCGGCCAGCTCGAAGAGGCGATCAAAAAGAACAACGATACGGCCGTGGAAGACATCCTCCTGGACCAAGCGAACAAGTTCGTCGAATCGATGGTCCCCACGGTCAAGTCGGCCCAGGAACAAGTCAAGGCCAGCGACAAGAAGTATGAGTTCTTCAGCAAAATCCTGAAACGATATCTGGAGACGCCCAATATACTTTCGGAACACGACATCGATCAGGCTCGGCTCGACGAGTTTGAAAGCTACATTGACGTCGAACAAGACAAGCTCGTGCTCCAGGCAATGCTCTCGCTTCAGGCGGCCACCGATCTGCTGCCGGAGATGGTCCAACGGTACACCGGTCGCAAGAGCCTCACCGAAGCCGTGCTGCTGAAGGAAAAGGCGGAAGCCACCGCCCGGCTCGATCAGGTCGTGGAGAATCAGCGGCGCGGGACGATGTACAGCCCGGTCGAGGGCGTCGTGCTGAAGCGATACGTCAGCAATGAACGGCAGCTCTCCGCCGGCACCAGCTTGCTGGAGATCGGGAATCTCGACGAACTCGAAGTCGAGGCCGACGTGCTCAGTCTCGACGTGGTCGACGCCCACGAGGGAGCCCGGGTCGAGATCCACGGCCCGGCGATCGGTCCGGAACCGGTGGTGGGGAAAGTCAGCCGCATTTACCCCGCCGGGTTCACCAAGGTCAGCTCGTTGGGCGTCGAGCAGCAGCGGGTCAAAGTGATCGTCCAGTTGGAGAAGGACGATCTCGCCCGGCTGCGCCGGCAGCGAAACATGGGCGTCGGCTATCGCGTGCGGGTGCGGATCTTCACCCAGGAGAAAGAACGGGCGCTGGTCGTGCCCCGCTCAGCCTTGTTCCGCGACTCCCAAGGCGGGTGGCAGGTGTACGCCCTGCAAAGCGGCCGGCTGGCGGTTCGGGACGTGAAGATCGGGTTGCTCAACGACGAGCTGGCCGAAGTGGCCGCCGGTTTGGAGGAAGGCGATCAGGTCGTGCGCGCGCCGGAGAAACGCCTCGTGGCCGGGCAACGGGCCAGCGCGCGGGAGTGAGGGATCTCAGCTCATTCGCGTCGATTCGTGGTTCCCAACGAAAAGGGCAAAGAACCGCGAATAAACGCGAATGCACGCAAATTACCGTTCCTTTGTTGCTTGCATGTTACACAACCAAGACAGGCCCGGGGGAGATTCATGTCTGACCTCATGATCGCCGCTCTGATTGCGGTTCCGTTGGTGCTCGGCACGATTGCGGCTCTCGGCTACTCGCTTCACCGGTCTGATAAACGTGACGTTCAAGAGCTTCTCCCCAAGGTCAAGTGCGTTTGTGGTCACTCACCACTGACCTGGAATGGTGGCGTCTGGCTCCTGGAGGGGCATGTCTATCCTCCTAATGACGATTCCCCGCACCCCAAAGAGGACACTGCCTGCTTCGATTCAGGATACGTGTTCGATTGCCCCGCTTGCCATCGCTCGTTATCGTTCACACGGGATGGTCGATTGCATCGCACCGAGGAGGATGCAGAGCACAATTGCGCTGACTAACATCGGCAAGGCGGCCTCCGTGGGAAAGTGGTTTCTCTTGTTCCCACGCTTGGCATGAAGAAAGGCCTCAGGAGCCGTTTGGACTGGGCTGGGGACTGGCCCTGACAGGCGAGTGAGGGCCTCAGCTCATTAGCGTCTATTCGCGTCCATTCGCGGTTCCCAAAGAAGCGGGGCGACTCACGTTCCCACGGGACCCGGGACCGACTCGATGACAGCTTCCACCGCCGCGATCAACTGGTCGACGCGGAACGGCTTGTACAAGATGCCCAGCGGGCCCAGTTGCTTGGCCTTGATCAGCGTATGGCCCGGGTCGTAGCCAAATCCGGTCATCAGAATCAGCGGGACGGGATCGACGATCTTCTGCAACTGGCGCATCAGCTCGCAGCCGGTGGTCGAGCCCAAGCGGATATCGGAGATAATGCAGTCGTATCCGCCTTCGCCCATCATGTTGCGGACCATGGAGACCGCCGACTCACTTCGCTCGACGGTCTCGACGATGCACCCGTAGCGCCAGAGCAGGTTTTGCGCGGCGACCCGCACTCCTTCGTCGGCATCGACGACCAGCACCCGCCGGCCCCGCAATCCTGGCCGGTCTTCGACTGCCGCGGTGACCGGGTAGGCATGGGCCGGGGCCATCTTCTGGCCCACTTTGTGGATCATCTGCTTGATGTCGCGGGCGTTGCGCAGGATCCGCTGTAAGGGCTCGATCACCCCGTCCTTATGGCCGATGTAGTGCTCCATCAAGTCGATCGCGTCGTTGAGGATATGGTCCACCGGCAAGGCAACCGCGCTGTGGATCAACTCGACGCTTTCGACCGCGGCGCTGGCCTTCTCGGCGACCAGCAGTTCCAGCGTGTTCAGCGCGGCGGCCACCTCGCGGGTGAAAATCTCCAGAAACTGCAAATCACTTTCGGAGAATGCCCGCGCCTCGGGACTCTCGACGTTGAACGTGCCGATCACCTCGTCGTGGAGGACCAGCGGAACGGTCAGCGAGCTTTTCGCCCCGCGCGAGCCCTCGATGTAGAGGGGATCCTCGGTCGTATCTTCGCACAGATAGCTCTTGCCCGTGGCCGCCACGAACCCGGTCACGCCGTTGTTTTGCGGCTGGGCCAAAAGGACGCGGTCGACGGCCTCCGGCTCCATGCCCACGACCAGCAGCGGCTCCAGGTGGTTGGTCTTGGCGTCCAGCAGGCGGATCTCCACCTGATCGAAATGCAGCAGGTCCTTGGTGCAGTGGAGGATGTTCGATTTGAGCAGTTCGATCCGCTCCTCCACGGTCATGTGGAACAGTTCCTCGGCCGTCAGATCGGCCAGTTCCATGCCCGCTTGATGGATGGCCTCGAGCTTCTGCTGCTGGAGCATCTCGGTGGTGACGTCGCGGACGTTGATGATCAGGTGGTGTGGCAGGCCGTCGGCCTCATGGACCGGCGCGGCGTGGACTTGAAAATAACGATTCTCGCTCGTCCGCAGCGTCGAGCTGGTGCTCACGCCCGTGGCCAACGCCGTATGAAAGGGGCAGAAGTCGGGGCCGAGGATCTCCGGGCTGCCCAACACCGTGTAGAAATTTTCTCCGGCAACGTCCTCGCGTCCGGTCCAATCGGCCAACCGGCCGTTGCTCCAGAGAATCGAGTTGTCGCTGTCCAAGAGAACCACGCCGTCGGGCATCCCCTCAAGAACCTGCTTATTTTGCAGGAGCCTGCCCAGGTCCAGCGCTTGTTCGAGGTGTTGCGAGGCGACGTAGAGGGCATTGAATTGCCCGCTACGCAGTCGGGCCAACGCACGCATCGGGGTCGGCACAACGACCAACTGACTCGACTCGGCCACCCCGCAAAGCATCTCCTCCGCTTCGCGGCGCGATGAGCACAGAGCCAGGATTCTCGGTTTTTCCGAAGGTTCCGCCACGCTCTTCTCCGACACGCTCTTCTCCGACACTTCCGTCTCCGGAACGTCGCAAACCGTTCCATATAGCATTATAGGAGTGATGATTTCAGGATACAACCGCTCACCAGAAATCCCCCGCTAGATGTATGGATCGGTTCGATAGCCGATCGCGGTTCACCGCAGCTTGCCCGGAATCTCCCGTTTACTTGTCCAGGCAACCTTGCACGCCCTACATGTTCGGTCTATTCGGCAGATTCGGAAGATACCCCGGCAGACGCCGTCACACAAGGGCTCAAGGCAAATATCCAGCCCAGCGGGCACAACCGCGCCGATTTCCACCGGAAGCGCGTGCGACGGTTCGGGAAACGGTCCGTGACGCTTCAGCGCCGCGGTTCCTCGGGTCGATGATCTGCAAAGGCGAACTGCAAAGGCGAACTGCAAAGGCCCCCCTGGCCTGGCCGCCCGAGATACGATTCGGGGGCCGCGAGACCAATCCGTGCGTTGCTCTTGGAGGATTCGACGATGTGGCGTGCTCTCTTTCTGGCCACCGGTATCACGCTGTGTATTGTCGGCACCGAGTGCCTGGCAATCGAGAAGGCCACGCTCAAAGATAGCAACAAGCCGGCACCGAGTACCGGGATGTTCGGCGCAGCTTCCGACCCCCCCCAGCCGAAACGGGAGATCGTGCCGCCCCAATGGGCGCCCTGGAGTCTGATTTCCACCGGTGCGGTGGTGGTCATCTACTCATTCGTGATCCCCAATCGGGTCAAAGGCGGCTAGTGGGACCCGGCTACTCCCCACGACGAACCCGGTCGAGATACTCCCGGGCGTGTTCCTGATATTTTTGGGGAATGCGCCGCTCGGCCAGCGGGTCGGAAGATTCCCGGCCGGCCGCCTCGATTTGCTCCTTGAT
>JABMRP010000303.1 GCA_013202535.1 Planctomycetota bacterium | reverse complement strand
GGATGGAGCTTCCGCGACAACGGTTGCCGTGAGGTGCCTGTCCCCCTTTTTCACGGACCACTACGACCTACGAAGATATCCCCCATGGCCAGCCAACCGACAACCCGACAAGAACTCTACGATCGCATCCGGGAATCCTCGAAAAACGAGGTGATCCTGGAGGAGATGATCCGCTTGGGGTTCTGGCCCCGTGGCGACACCATACCCGAGGATCCGGCCGACGAGATTCGTCGCCGGGGCGAACTTGAGCGACAGTTACGATCGCTGGTCACCGAACGGGCCCGGCTGGGAAACGTCGAGGCCTTGAAGAAGGCCCTTCGCAAACAGCGGCTCGACCAGTCGCGGCAGAAGCAGAAAGAGACGAAGGAGCGCCGGCTGCGCGAGCGGGCCGAACGGGCCGAAGCGTGGAAGAAGCGAAAAGCACACGAGATCGGCTACCTGGGCGAAGGCGTCTCGGCCGGATTGGATAACCACCAGGGCGACCATGAGAAACTCACCGCTGCCGGGTTGCCCGTGTTCGATACACCCGAGCAACTGGCCCGCGCGATGGGCATCGGCGTCGGCGAACTGCGATTCCTCGCCTTCAACCGCCGCACCTCGACCACGTCGCACTACCGCCGATTCCTGCTGCCGAAGAAGACCGGCGGGCATCGCAAAATCTCGGCTCCCATGCCCCGGCTCAAACGGGCGCAAGAGTGGGTGCTGGCCACGATTCTCGAAAAGGTCGCACTGCACGACGCGGCCCACGGGTTTCGCCGCGGCCGGTCGATCGTGACCAACGCCCGGCCGCACGTCGGCGCCGACGTGGTCATGAACCTCGACCTCAAGGACTTCTTCCCCACGGTCGTCTACCGCCGCATCAAGGGCGTCTTCCGCAACCTGGGCTACTCGGAATCGGTCGCCACGGTGCTCGGGCTGCTCTGCTCGGAGCCGGAGGTCGATGAAGTGCGGCTCGATGGCCGGACGTATTATACGGCCCGATCCAAGCGGTTCCTGCCGCAAGGCGCGCCGACCAGCCCGGCGCTGACCAACATCATCTGCCGCGGTTTCGACGCCCGACTGTCGCGAACCGCCGCCGATCTGGGCTTTGCCTATACGCGCTACGCCGACGATGTTACCTTCTCCGGACCGGGCTTGCCCGCGGAAAACATCGGCCGGGCTTTGCGGCGAATCGAGCACATTGCCGGTGCCGAAGGGTTCGAGGTCCACCCGGGCAAGACGCGCGTGTTGCGGAGTTGCTCGCGCCAGGAAGTCACCGGTTTGGTTGTGAACCAGCGGGTCAACGTTTCCCGGAAGATGCTGCGGCGGTTTCGCGCCACGCTGTTCCAGATCGAGCGCGACGGCCCGGCCGGCAAACATTGGGGCCATACCGACGACGTGATCGCCGCAATCGAGGGGTTCGCCAATTTCGTCGCCATGGTCGATGCCGAAAAAGGGAAGGGGTTCAAACGCCAGGTCGAGCGAATCATTCAAAAGCACGGCCGCGGTGGCGGCCGGGTGCGCGTGCAACGATCGCGTTGGGTGTCGTCGCCGCCGCCCGTTGCGGCCGTGGTGGACACCGTGGAGAGCCCCCCCGAGCCGGAGAAGAAGAAACCCTGGTGGAAGTTCTGGTAGTTTAGCCTCGGCACTTGTGCCCGGCGTTTTGAAGCACGGTCGTTCAATGTTTCTCCCAACGCCGGGCCGTGAAAAAAGGGGACAGGCACCTCGCGGCAGCCGTTCTCCCGAAGAGTCGACCGGTATTGGGCTCGGAGCCAGTCCCCGTTTTTCACTACCGTTACCAGTTTGAGTAGTTTAGGTCACCGCATGAACGACGAGTCGAAACGGCGCAAGGATGCCCTGTTGCATCGCTACCTGGACGGCGAGATCGACAAGCCGACCTACGACGCGATGTTGGCCCGGTTGGAATCGCAGCCGCCGGAGCCGCCCGAGGCGTCGCCACCAGGCGATGACCTCGACCGAATGGCAACCGTCGGCCGTGCGTCGCCGATGGGCCGCCTGGAGCCGGGTGTCGACCTGGGCGGTTTTCGGCTGGTCGAGATTATCGGCTGCGGCGGCATGGGCCAGGTGTGGAAGGCCCACGATCCGACGGCCGATCGAACCGTCGTGGTCAAGGTCGTGCCACCCGACGTGCAGCACAACGCCGCCGAGATGGCCCGCGTGCGCGACACGTTTCGCCGCATCCACACCTTGCACCACGAGCATATCTGCCCGGTCTACGTGTTGGGCGAGGATCCGCGCTGTGGGCACTTCGTCGTCATGCAGTTCATCGCCGGGCGGCCCCTGTCGGAGTATCGTCGAGAACGTACCGAGGGCACTGGTGTGCTCACACTGACCGAGACGATCCGCATCCTTCGGCCCGTGGCGGCGGCGCTGGACTACGCCCACCGCCAGAAGGTCGTCCACCGCGACGTCAAGCCCGACAATATCCTCGTAACCGGCGACGGCGACGACGTGCAGGTGGTCGATTTCGGACTGGCCGCCGAGATCCATACGAGCATGAGCCGCGTGAGCAACGTGACCATGGAGACCTCGGGCACGCGGCCGTACATGGCGCCGGAGCAATGGCGCGGCGAGTATCAAGACGCCCGGACCGATCAATACGCGCTGGCCGTGGTCGCCTACGAACTGCTGGCCGGCCGGTTGCCGTTCGAGTCGGCCGATGCGGAAATCTTGCGGCTGTGTGTCCTCAATGAGTCACCGCCGGAGATCGGCGATCAGGACGACTCGGTCAATGGCGCGCTAGCCCGGGGAATGGCCAAGCGTCGCGAGGATCGGTTTGCGGATTGCACGGAATTCATCGCAGCGCTCGAAGCTGCGGCACCGGGTGACGTAGAACCGGGCGAAGACGATCCGCCCATCGTGGCCGAGGAGACATCTCCGGAGACCGGCTCTCCGCTGCCGGCTTTCATTGCGGCGGCACCGCCGGTGCAAGTCGATCCCGAGCCGCCCATCGTCCTGCAACCGGCCGCACCGC
>JABMRP010000302.1 GCA_013202535.1 Planctomycetota bacterium | reverse complement strand
TCCCCGCGTGCTGGTAGACGATTGCTGAGGCGGCAGCAACTGCCGCGGCGACCGCACAACCACAGACGACCGACAACTCGCCGAGGAAGCACTTGACGTAGGCATTCAAAACGTGCGCCACGGCGATGCTCTCCAGGATGCGGGGCTCGGGAATGCCTCGCTCCCGCCCGACGACGTGCGGCACGAGAATGGCAACAACGCCCTGATTACCCGAACCGCCGGAGGTCATCACCGGAGCGGGAACGCCGGCCATGCGTGCGTCGACCGCCGCGGCCACCTGGACTTTCACGCGGTAGAAAAGGTCTTCGGACAGCACGCCAATATCGCGCATGTGACGAAGTTGACCAGCCGCCCCTTTCACCGAACGGCCGCGCTCGGCCATGGCCAGATTCATCGTGACGCCGTCACTCAAGAATCGCCGGTCCTCCTCGTCCACGCGGACGGCCGTTTCGAGTATCTCGCGGAGCGACATCGCCCGCAGAACCTCACGGTACGCGGTGGAGTTGGCCGACGCATCCTCGGGTTCGCGACGCCGGGTCACTTCGCCGTCGATGGCAACGGTTTCGATGTTGGCGTGTCCTTCGCTCAGCACGCAGCATGCCGAGCGCCCGCCGCCGCGCACCGTTGCTTCGACGCGAATATCGGTCACCTCCGGCAGGCTTGCATAGGAGTAGGCGCCGCTGGTGATCAGCGTTTTGGCCCGGGAGACGTGAGCGGGACTAACATCCCGCAGAAGTCCCAGACGCTCGGCGGAACGGGCCAGCATCGCTCCCATCGCCGCGGCGATCAGATTGCCCTTGGCTCCGTCGCTGCGGGGGACGACGACCGCGGCGCCGTTCTTGTACGTCCCCATGTCGACCTTCAAGTCGAGATGCTCCACCGGCGCACCGAGTTGCTCTGCCGCCACGGCCGCCGCATAGGCGCAAGCCACCGGTTCCGTACACCCCACTGCGGGGTACACCTCGTTTTTCAGGACTTCTTTCAGGATGTTCATTTTTGCCCATGAAAGAGAGAATCGGGCCAATCAGAGGGGCCCCCCGTCACCTACCGCACCGGCTCGATCAGAAACTTCAGTGTGTACGGCCGGTTGCCCGGCAGGGTGTATTGGGGGTGGGTTCGGGCGCCCCAGGAGTTGTCGCCGCCCACGCCGTGGAGCTTGTGGTCGACGAAGACGGTGTTCAACTCGCGACGCGGTAGCTCGTAGTCGTGGCCGGCTTGGCGGACGTCCTCCAGCGTGTAGGGCCACGTGCTGAAGCTCAGCGGCTCGTCGGCCGCGGCGATTCGCAGGCCGTGACCTCGTTCGTCGGTCAGGGTGAACCAGCGGGTGTCGGTCCGGTTGCCGTTGTCCTGGGCGCGTACATAGGGGAACACCATGTCGTCGACCGTATGGCCGTAAAGGGCGATCTCGGCGCCCGTCTTGCGGTCGGAGTAGCTGGAGTGCGGGCCGCGGCCGTACCAGCGTACCTGATTGTATCGTTGCGGGACGGCCAGCATCATGCCGATCCGCGGCATCGGGGGCATCTTCGCGCCGGGCTGGGGACGGTACTCGGCCGTCACCGCCACTTTGCCGTTGCCGAAGATATCGTAGACCAGTCGGTAGTCGGCGTCGCCCACCGGCAGCTTCATCTCGGCGGTCAACCGGACGTGGCCCTTGCCGAGGATTTCCGTCTTGATCGAAGTCAGTTTGCGCCGAGCGGCCGCGTCGCGCCACGGGCCAAGGCGGCTGAGATAGTTATTGCGATGCTGGTTGTCGTTCGGGGCCTTCCAGAAATTGGGGACCAACGGTTCGGCAAGCAGATCTTGCCCGTCGATTTTCAGTGAAACGATGGCCGCGTTGCGGCGATCGATCTGAAGCGAGAAGTTCTCGCCGTCGAGCATGTAGAAATCCTCGTCGCCGGCCAGTTTCAGCGGTGGCAGGTCGTCGGGCTTCGGCAGAGCCGGAACCTCGCCCAGGGAGATCTGATCCCAGGCGACGACATGGTCCGCCGGCGCCCAGGTGGTCTGTTCGGGAAGCTTGAAATAGAGGCTCAAGAGCCGCTCGCCCGTGGTGCGGGGCGTGGCGAAGTCGATCCGAAGGTCTTTGGCTTGCCGCGGAGGCAGATCGATGCGACCGAGCGAGCCCGACTGGACCGGCCGGCCATCGTCCCTGAGTATCCAGGCACACTCGAACCGGTCGAGGTTGGTAAAGAAGTGCTTGTTCCGCAGGCGGACGACGCCGGCCTTGAGGTCGACCGGTGTGACACGGACGTTCTGGTAGACCTTCTTTACCTCCCAGAGGTGCGGATTCACCCGCCGGTCGGCCTGGACCAGTCCGTTGCAGCAGAAGTTGCCGTCGTTGGGCCGATCGCCGAAATCGCCGCCGTAGGCCAGAAACCGTTTCGCCCCGCGGGGGTTCTTGGCGTCCGTGTCATCAACGTCTTTCCAAAGCGCCTGATCGACCCAGTCCCAGATCGAGCCGCCCTGCAGAGCGGGATACTTCTCGACGGCGTCCCAGTAGTCCTGCAGGTTGCCGACGCTGTTGCCCATCGCGTGTGCGTATTCACACATAATCAACGGTCGCGAGGGGTTGGACTCGGCGTACTTGACGATTTTCGCGATCGTTGGATACATCCAGCAGACCACATCGGTGTTTCCGCCCGTGCCGGCCTGCTCGTAGTGTACCGGCCGGGACGGGTCGTTTTCGCGGATCCAGTTCGATGTGGCCGCAAAGTTACTGCCGTCGCCCGCTTCATTACCAAGCGACCAGAGGATCACCGAAGGATGGTTCTTGTCGCGCTGGACCATCCGCTTCGTGCGATCGAGATGGGCGTCGCGCCACTGGGGGTTGCCGGCCAGATGGCGGGCGTCGTGCGATTCGACGTTTGCCTCGTCGATCACGTAGAGACCGTAGCGATCACACAAGTCGTACCAGCGGGGATCGTTCGGATAATGGCTGGTCCGAACCGTGTTGACGTTGAATTGCTTCATCAGCCGAATGTCGCGGATCATCGACTCCGGCGTCACCGTGTGGCCGGTGGTCGGATCGTGTTCGTGCCGGTTGACACCCTTGATGAGGATCGGCTGCCCGTTAACCAGAAGCTGGCCCCCGCGGATCTCGACCTCGCGGAAACCGACGTTGTGGCTGGTTGCTTCGATGACTTTCCCCGCCGGGTCGGTCAGCGTGAGGACGATCTTGTACAGATTGGGGGTCTCGGCGGTCCATTTGGCGGGGTTGGTCAGAACCATGCCCAGCTCCGCGTCGGCGGTGCCACCGGCCCGCACGTCCACCGAGTCGAGCTGGACGGACGACACCAATTTGCCGGCACGGTCGAACAGCCGTGCGGTGAGTCGGCATCCGGCGTTTCGGTTGCCGTAGTTGACGACGTTGGTCTGAACGGTCAACGTGGCGTCGCGGTATTGCTCGTCGAGATCGGTTGTCACGCGGAAGTCGCCGACGTGGAGGTCGTCTGTCGACCAGAGGTAGACGCGGCGGAAGATGCCGCTTAGACGCCAGAAGTCCTGATCCTCCAAATAGCTGCCGTCGCAGTACTGGTAGACCTCGACGGCCAAGAGGTTCTCGCCGTCGGCCAGATGCTGGGTGACGTTGAACACGGCCGGCGTGCGGCTTCCTTGACTGTAGCCAACCTTCCGGCCGTTGAGCCAGAGATAGAAGGCCGAGTCGACTCCGTCGAACTGCAAGAACACCTGCCGACCCCGCCACGCCCGGGGCACCTCGAACGTCCGCCGGTACGAGCCCACTTGGTTACGCCATTGGAAATTCGTGT
>JABMRP010000038.1 GCA_013202535.1 Planctomycetota bacterium | reverse complement strand
CCGGGGGTGAGGATGTGGATGTTCTTGCCGTCGGCATCGCAACGGGTCTGGATATAGCTGCGTGCCCACATGCCGCATTGGGCGTAGGTTTCGGCCCGGGTCGAAAGGAACAGGTAGCGGTCGCCGGGCAGGTAGATGGGGTCGATATCGCTGTAGCCGCCGGAGGTGACCTGCCGAAAGTTGCTTCCGTCGAGTCCGACTTCGTAAAGGTGATATGCTTTCTCGTCTTCCGGCTTCATGCAGAACAAGGCCCGGCAACCGTCGAAAGAGAGGTCGAAGCTGAGCATCGCGCCCGGTTGCCCGACGTTGTCGGTCGGGGCAAGTTCTCGCGGCACCGGGCTATCGGCGAAATCTTCCAGCAGCAACAGCTTCGCGCCGTGCGAGGCGCACATCTCGCTGCGGAACCGGCTCTCATGAACCCATTCGGTTTGCTGAAACGTTCCGTGCGTGTCGAGACTGCGGTATGGATAGGGCGCGTCGACACAGATGATCGCCGAGAAATCGATCTCCGGGCGGCCGAGCATGATGCGGCGTTTGAGTGCGCGGATGTCGAAGTAGAGCGTTCGTATCGCGGAGGCGTCGGACGCCGGAACGTCGGCCGAAGCTCGTTGTTCGATCTGATTCAAGGCGGCCAATTCGTTTGCCAGATCGGATGCATCGGCCCGCGTTTGCAACCGCTCGATCATCTCGCGCGTCCATTGGATCTCCTTGCCGGTGCGATCCAGTAGATCGTCTCCCTCGGTCTGGAAAAGCCATTCGGTCTTTCGCTGAAGCTCGGTCTTGCCGAGATGGGGAGCTTCTTCGGTGAAGAAGAGTTCCCGAGCCCGACGGGCCATTGCCACGCGGCGCTGCTTCGCGATCATCGCGGTCTTGGCCGCCAGCCACTTTGGATCGTCGGGCTCGCCCTTCGTCGCATCGTACAGGGCCAACTGCTCCTCCAGCGATAGCGCTGAATCGAAGAGCCGAACGTCGTCAACGCTACCGTTAAACGGGTACTCGCTATTGAGCGATCCGATCCGTACGCACTTAACCGGCGATTTTAGACCGGCCGGTGAGAGCGTATTGGCATGGGTCTTCAGTACGAGATCGTTGGAGCGGAGGATCGACTTGCCCGATGTGCTGTCGTTGACAAACACAACGTGATACCAGCGGCCCGGCTCCCACGAGAGCGGCGCCGTGATGACATTCTGGAACGCACCGCCGTCCTGCCAACCGAAGCCGAGGGCACCGTTATGGACCTCCATCTGGACGCGATGCGAGAGGGTTCCGTCGGAGAACGTAAAGAGTTGGCGGCTTGGCCCGCCTTCGTATTGGATCAACATCGACACGGTAAAGTCGGTCAGTTTGCCCAACACGGAGGCGTGCTGGTCGAGACGAATGGACCCGGCCGCGGGGAACCGGACGGCCTGGCCCAACTTGCCCTCGACGGAGTGTTGCTCCACGGCCGGGATCAACGTGGCGTGATACCCACCCGGCGAGGAATCGGCCAGACGGTCGCCCCGACCGATTTCATCGAGCTTCCAATGACCGACCAGCCCGGGTCCGCCTCGGGCCGGAGTCGGGAGAACCAGAATCAAGAAGACGAGCAGACTCGGCGAGCCCATGCGGATGGCCCTCGAAGAACCGAGGCGTGCGGTGATCGTTGGGCGTTTCATTTTGAACATGCCTTCGGGCTCGGGCTCGGGCTCGGGATCCGGAACAACCGACAGTTTATGCGTCTTCCCCGTCTTCCGTCAAGAACGAGTCGTCATTCACCGGAGAAGCACCGAACGGTGCCATCCTGCATGGTCAAGTACAATCGGCCCCGGGCGGCGATCAGGCCGTCCCATGCGGGCAGTCCGTCGAGTTTGGTTTCGGACCGTTTCATGCCGTCCTCCGCCGAGATGGCGCACAGGAGCGTGCCCTTCCTTCCTGCCAATGCTTCGCGCTGTGCCTGGAGCGATTCTACCGAAGCAAGCGTGTAGGGATGCGGCGTCTCGCCGGGAGCCACATCGAACAGGTCGGGAGGACCGGCTACGACAAGGATCTTGTCGCTTAGCACCATGCCCCGGGCCAAGAGATCGATCTTGCCTTTCCACCGCGTGGGGATGTCGGGCTTCCTCGCCGACCAGGGTAAGGATTTCCGGTTCACCTTTCCTGAAGTAGTGTCGAAATCCGATCGGTTTGCGGCATAAAGAAGGTGCTGCATCTTTCCCAGTCCCACGTGACTGCCAACGTGACCATATTGATTCAAGCGACCAAAACCGTAGATTCTCTCCTGATCCATCACCATCAGACGCCCGGAAGGGCGGTGTTCACCGGCGGAGAACCATCGCGTATAACCCCCGGGCATCCCATAGCCGAACTGCCAATAGGTTCGGTGCCACCATGTGTCGTCGAGGAAACCGGCGGCGCTGAACAAGTGCGGCACGTTGCCGGGCTGGGTGACACCTTGCGTGTCCAGTCGCATCTGCCGCATGAAGATATGGGTGCCGTCACTAGAGAGCACGTCGGGAAACGACGCTTGCGTGATCCGCCGCTGGACGATCTTTCGCCCCGTCCGGGCGTCCAACGCATGGAAGAAGAGTCCGTCCATGTGGACCGTTCTGCCGGCAACGGCGTATACCACGTCGTCTTGGACAAGAACACTGCCGTGAACCGGCCAGACCGATTCGACTTTTCCGTAGGCCACGATCCGCCGGTCGACCGGAGCGGCCCGATATCGCCAAACCAACTCGCCGTCGGTGGCTCGCAAGCAGTAAATCCGGCCGTCGGCGCACCCGAAGATCACGCTGCCCTTATGAATGGTGGGCGGTGAATCCACGGACCCTCCGGTCGCAAAGGTCCACATCGGCTTACCGGACTCGGCGTCCAGAGCATGGACCGTATGGTTCTCGGGAGCGGCCGTGATGAGCATGCCATCGGCGGCGACCGGCGCGGTAAGGGGGCCGGTGAGCTTGGTTTCCCATGCGACTGCCAGCTTGGCGCCGACCGTGGTCGTCGCGACACCGCTGCGCGCCGCGTCGTGTCGATAGGTGGGCCAGTCTTCGGAAAGCGGAGAGCGGAAAGCGGAGAGCGGGGATCTGTAGGCCGGGCCCTTTTCGAGCCGGACAACACCGGGAATATCTTCCGCCGGATTGGCGTTCGGAGCCAGGGCGTTGAAACTACTGAGCGTGGATTCAATACTACATGCGCAGGAATGGTGCGGAGCATACAGCAGTCCGTTGCAGGGCAACATGCCGTATTGACAGGAACCGCGCACAAAACCGCTCACCGTCTGCACGCCCGTGGCAAGGTCATAAAACTCGGTCCACCTCTGGCACAAGACGAGATACTTCTCGGTCGCCTTGTTGCGATAACACCGCCAATGCGTGCCGGGGTCCCTGATGGGCGACTTCTTCTGGGGAAGATGCTTTACTTGGCCCGTTCTTAAGTCCATTCCGGCCGCCAGACCCGGTTGGTTGGATCGGACAAATGCCATGTTATCCGTTACGAATACGTCGGCCGGCGCGCGGAAGTTTTCCACGGAAGTTACGCTCCAAAGCCGCTCGCCCGTGGCCGCGTCGTACGCGATGGCCTCGCCGCCTCGCGAGTGCGCGGTATGCGGGTACATGTGCCACCCGGCCGACCGGCCCTGCGCGTCTTTGTCGCGCGGGGTCGTGCCGACTTCACGATCCGCACAAATCACCACGCCGCCGGAGGCGACCAACGTGGGGGCGGATGAGCCGGGCGCATCGAGGTTCACCGGACGGGCCGCCCGCCAGAGTTCCTTGCCGCTTTCCGCATCGAGAGCAACCAGCGCCTGTTCGTTCTGAATGAAGACGCGTCCGGCGGAAACGGCCATGGCCGTGGGCATGATTTCGTGCGTATCGGGATCATCCTTCTTCCAGAGTAGTTTCCCGGTTTCTGCATCCACCGCGACAAGATGCTTCAGCGGGGCCTTCTCTCGCCAGAGCTTCCAATGCCTCTCCGGCGAACCCGATGTTTTGCCCGTTCCTTTCAGTTCGACCGACATTCTGCCCGTGTCTTCTAGTTCGAACGGTTCGTGGTCGCCGACGACTGCAAACAGGACGCCTTCGTGAAATGCGATTTCCATCGCAATGGCCGTCTGTTCGCATTAT
>JABMRP010000301.1 GCA_013202535.1 Planctomycetota bacterium | reverse complement strand
CTCTTGAAGTGTTTAAGTTCGAATGAATCCAGTCTGGCAGTGCGTGCAGTGGGTATGGGTGGCATCCTGCTTCTCCGAGTCGCTGTGTCCGCTGGTTGCCAGCGATCTTTCCGTGGCCACTATCGACGGAGGAAGTGTGCAGCCCGACGCAATCGCGTGGATTGGGCTGAGTGACCTGGAAATTATACACTGCGAATTGTCAACATACAACGGCGGTAATCCCCGAGCGTCGTGGGGCCCGCGTTCAGCGATCCAGCAGATATCGCAGCGCGGCGTCCAATTCCGGGTGGTTGAACTGGAAGCCGGCTTCCAGCAGCCGTCGCGGAACGACGCGCTGGCTGGCCAGGAGTAATTCGTCGGCCATGCGCCCCAGGACGATCCGTGCGGCCAGCGCCGGCAACGGCATCAGCGCCGGGCGGTGCAGAACCCGGCCCAGCGACTTGGCCAGACGGCGATTGGTCACCGGCCGCGGAGCGACGAGATTGACCGGACCGCTCGTGGTGCTGTCGCCCAGCAGATGTACGGCTGCGGCCACGGCGTCGTCCACCGCGATCCAACTCACCTCCTGCCGGCCCGAGCCGACCGGTCCGCCCAGGCCGAGTCGAAACGGCGGGAGCATCTTCGCCAGCGCGCCGCCGCCGCCGGCCAACACCATGCCGAAGCGCAGCGCGACGACGCGGATGCCCGCGCCGGCCGCCTCTTGCGCCGCCGCTTCCCACTGGCGGCAGACGTCGGCCAGGAAACCTTCGCCGGGGGTACTCTTCTCGGAAAGCTCCTCGCCGGGGCGATTGCCATAGATGCCGATCGCCGAGGCCGACAACAGCACCTCGGGCGGCTGCCGCAGTTGGGCAAGCGAACCGGCCAACAGTCGCGTTGAGTCCACTCGGCTGTCGCGAATCCGCGTCATTCGGGCCCGCGTCCAGCGCCCCCCGGCAATGTTCTCGCCGGCCAGATGGACCACGGCGCCGAAGCCTTCCAGAGCCGCCGAATTGATCTTCCCGTTCGCCGGATCCCAGAAGACGTTCGGTCCGGCTGCATCAGCGTGGCGCCGCACGAGCCGATGGACTTCGTGGCCGTCGGTTTGAAGAGCCGACACCAGCGCCGAACCGATCAGCCCGGTGGACCCGCTGATGAGTATGCGCATGGGTGACCTCCGATTCCCGGCCTCAAATCCACCCCAGACTTTCAAAATAGTCCATCAGCCACGGTTGTGTCCAGGGGTTCCAGGTGGGGTAGGCGACGGAGATCGCGGAGGTGGCCAGGAGAATCAATGCCAGCGCTCGGGTCCAGCGGCGCCGCGACATGGCGTCGGCGGCCGGCAACATGGTGACCGTCCAGAGCGGGGCGAACCAGAACATCCAGCGAAATCCGCTGGTCATGCCGCCGTAGTTGCAGTCGCGGGCCGGACGCATGAGGAAGAAAACCAGACACACCGCCGAGACGGCACCAATGGCCAGGGCCAATTCTCGAAGCCGCCGGTCCCGCCGCTGGAAGATCCAGAACAAGGCGCCGGCGACCGATAAGATCCAGACGGGCGAGAGCGAGAAGATGCCGTGATGTCCGATCAGCACGTGCAGTGCATAGACTCCCCGGCAAGACTCGCCCTGGTCGACACCCTCGGGGTTGCGCCAATAGCTGCCGATCGTGCGGCCGTCGAACTCGCGGTGATAGCTATAGTCGTACCAGTTTTCCGGATTGTCGGCTTGCGACGTCGCGTCGAGCACGTTGCGGCCGGCCTTCTCGGCCAACTTCGGATCGGCCTTTCCCGGTTCGGTCGACGCGGCAGCGTCTTGGGCCGCCGCCGCAATCCCCTGGTGAATACCCTGCAACACGTCCTCGCGGTCCTTCGCCTCGGCCGTCGCCTTGACCGTGCCGTCCACCGTCTCGATGAACAGCGTCGGCATGACCATCTCGCGGTCCTGCTCGATCGCCCGCTGGTATACCTCGGCGATCATTTCGGCAAACGCCGCCTGGGCTTCCTTGGCAACGGCTGCGACGTCGGTCGGGTCGCCCGCTTCGCGCAGTGTTTGGTCGACCGCCTGCTGAACCGCCTCGCGACTGGTCGCCTGGGGGCAATCTTCCCGATGTGCGTACGCCGGCCGCAGACTCTCGTGTGCGATCCAGTTGGTGCCGAAGAATGCGACGGCAACAATCGCCGCGGCGGGAGCGTAGGCCAGCAGCGTTTGCTTGGGCCTCTTCACCAGCAATACCAGGCTTGCCGGGGCAAACAGAGCCATGGCGGGCAATTCGTTGGAAACCAGAAACGCTCCGAAGAATCCGGCCAGAAGGAAATAGCGCCAGCGGCGGGAATCGTCGCACCAGATGCGCACCGCCGCGTAGAGGAAAATCGCCGCGCAGGCGGCCGCCGGCAGATGGTTGTTGATCACCACGCCGAAGGTCGTCAGGAACGTGGCAAAGGCGGCCGCGGCCATGGCAAAAATCCGCCCCCAATCGGTCGTTCCCAGTCGCTCGACCAGCCACGACAGCACCAGCAACCCGATGACCATCGCCCCGACGTTATTGAGCACGAGCATGAGCCGGCCGACGTAGTAGGGATGCGAGGCCAGCGTAATGCCCGTCAGGCGATGAATGACCCAATACTCGCCGGCCAAGAGGGTCGGAAACAGAGGCGGTTTGCTCGAATAGACGTGGCCGTCGTGTTGGACCATGTCGATGGTGTCCCACTTGGGCTGTTGGATCACCTTGTCGATCGCGTACGGCGCGCCCTCGACTTGCATCTCCTCCTCGACCAGCGCCCGAACGGTACACCATCGGCTGCGATCGTTGCCGCTTAAAAACGGTCGCATCTGCTGCGAGCGTCTTTCCAGGCCCGCCCGTTTTTGGGCCAACTCCGCTTCGGTTCTCTCGGGAGTGGCCTTTCCCCGCTCAAGTCTCGCGCGGAGGGCGTCCAACTCCTTGGCGGACTGCTTCTCGAAGTAGTCCTGGAGTTTCTTCCGGTCGACCGAATCGACGGCCATGATGCGGCCGATCATCGCACCGGCGGCCAGGACGATGAGAATCGTGTAGATGCCGCGGCGAAGCGGGGCCTGGCCGTCGTCGAGCGAAGTGTTCATGCGTCGTGATCCTTGGGTGTGTCGGCGTCGGGAGCGTTGGCGTCGGGCCGGCTCGTATCGTCGTCGGCCGGTGCGGTGGTCTCGGAAATCGAATAGGTCTTATGTTCGTGGTTCTGGTAGGCGATCATCAGTTCGGCGAGAAAACCGACCGACATCAGTTGGCCACCCAACAGCAACAGGCCCACCGAATAGATGACGGCCGGACGCTGGTGCAGGGGCAGGAGCTCCAAGCCGGGAGCCAATTGCGAGACGAGCCAATAACCGGCCAGATAGGTCATCCCCAGCCCGCCGAGCAGAAACGCCCCCAGACCGACGGTTCCCAACACATGCTGCGGACGCTGGCCGAAGCCCGTGAGAAACTTGACGGTCAACAAGTCGAGGAACCCCTTGACGATCCGCGTCACGCCGTATTTCGATCGGCCGAATTTGCGCGCCCGGTGCGTAATCACCAGTTCGCCCACACGAAAACCCTTTGCCGCGGCCAGCACGGGCACGAAACGGTGCAACTCGCCGTAGAGGCGCACTTCGTCGAAGATCTCGCGCCGGTAGCATTTCATGCCGCAATTGTGGTCGTGCAACACGACTCCGGTCAGGCGGCTGACCATCCAGTTGAACACCCGGGAAGGGCCCACCTTGTGCCACGGGTCGTGACGCACTTTCTTCCAACCGCTGACCACGTCGAGGTCGTTTTCCATTTCGGCCAGAAAGCGGGGGATTTCGTGCGGATCATCCTGCAGATCGGCGTCGAGCGTCATGATCAGTTCGCCCCGGGCTTGCGCGAAACCGGCGTTCAGCGCGGCCGCCTTGCCGAAATTGCGCCGGAAACGAATCCCCCGGACACGGCCGTCGGATTCCGCCAGCCGCTCGATGACCGCCCACGAATCGTCGCTTGAGCCGTCGTCGACGAGGATGACGTCCAGCTCGTAGTTGTTCTCCCGGGCGACCTCGTCCAATTCCTGGTGCAGGGCCTCGAGGCTTTCTTCTTCGTTGAACACGGGGATGACGATCGAGAGCATGGCGGGGGAGTACCGTTATGGTGCGGGGGGATGTCCGTCGGGTTGTACCTCAGCATACCACGCCGGCCCTGGCTGCGAAAGGCCAAAAATTTAACTTTCTCGTCCTGGGTGGGACGATCCTGGCGGGCCGCCGCGCCGTGCCCCGCCTATATACAGGATAGCGGACAGAATCAGCTCGGCTACCAGCCAAACCAGACGCAGCAATACCGCGCTGACAACGGCCGCGGCCTCTGCGGTGCCTGGCCCAGATACCACCCGAAAGAATGGCACCATCAACTGGGTCAAGACCAACTCTCGAACCACGGCCCCCCCCGGGATCAGCGACAGGAAACCGGCGACCATGGCCAGTGACACGGCGGCCGTGTATCGCGCAAGATGTTGCAGTAACTCGGCTTGCGCGATGTCCATCGCCTGAAGGACTGCCCAGAGACTGGTCGCCAGGAGCGTCCAGCCGATGCAATTGGCAAACCACCCGACGGCCAATGTCGAATACCCCAGTCGAGCGATCCGATGGGCCGTTTCCGGGTCGGATTTTCCAATCCCGGCAAAACGAACCAGGCGGCGAAACACGGGCGGCAGCGTCGGCAAACCGGCCAGAATCATCAGCCCGACAGCCACGGCAAACAGTACGGTCTGGTCGCGATATCGGGCGGCGATGATCGCGGCGGCCAGAAATGCGCCGACCGACATCATGGTCAAGGTCTCAAGAAACACGCTCACTGCGGCCACGCCGGCGTTGACCCGCTCGGAGCGGACCAATCCGGCCCGCAATACGACAACCATCGCCTTGCCGGGCACGTATTTTCCCAAATGCCCGATGTAATACGCTCGCAGGGCTTCACCTCGGCGGGCGTGCTGACCGAGGGTACGGAGAATATGGTGCCAAAACAAGCCCGAGGGGAGCAGGCCCAGCAGATAGAGTCCCCCGGCCACGACCAGCCATCCGGCATGGACCGTCCAGGCGTATTGGCCCAACTGGTCCCAGGCTTCGGTCAGTGTGTGATGCACGCACCCGAGGAGCAGCAGGACGATCAGCAGTTTGGCGGTCCGCGGGAGCCACTTCTTGGGGGTCGATTGATTCGAGTTCATCTTTTCCATTGTGGCCGAGGATGCCATGCACGTCAAACGCTGTTACAATACGGGGCACACGGCCATAAGCCCCAATTAGCCGCCGGAGAGTTTTGATGTCGCGCATGGTCTCGTTTCTCGTGCTGCTGGCGATTCTGCTGATCTGCATCTTCCTTTTCTTCAAGGTGATGGCCGGTTTCCTGCTACCGATGTTTCTGGCGGCCCTGCTGGTGGTGATCTTCCGGCCCCTGCACCATTGGTATCGGATGAAGTGCGAGGGACATCCCCGAGTGGCGGCCGGGCTGACCACCGGAACGATCATGTTGATCGTCATGTTGCCCATGTGCCTGATCATCTTCGGCGCGGCCTACGAAGGAGCCACCTGGTATCAAGACGCGACACTCGGAAAACTGAACGAGGGAGACATTGCCAGGGCAATCGCCGACGGGGCCAAGACCATCGGATTTGAACTGAAACAGGGAGACGTTGAAGCAACCATTCGCGAGAAGGTGGAGTTGTGGTTACAGCCGGTGGCGCTGAGCATGACCAAGTTCCTGGGCCGATTTCTGATCGGTCTGGGGGTGATGATCGTGTCGCTCTACTATTTCCTGGCCGACGGACCGGCAATGATTCGCACCATCATGCGGCTCTCGCCGTTGGACGACAAGTACGAAGAGCAACTGATCGAGGAATTCGTGACCGTCAGTCGCGCCGTCGTGCTGGCCACGCTGGTGTCGGCGGTCGTGCAGGGCATTCTGGCGGGCATCGGGTTCGCCATCGCCGGGCTCGGTTCCGTTTTCCTGCTGGTTCTCTTGACCATGCTCTTTGCCATGATCCCCTTCGTCGGCGCGGCAGCCGTCTGGCTTCCCGTGAGTCTTTGGCTGATGTTCGTCGAACAGCGAACGGCCGCGGCGGTGGTGCTGGCAATCTACGGGGCGGGCATCGTCTCGACTTCGGACAACATCGTCAAGCCGATGATCCTGCACGGCCGGTCCAAACTGCATCCGTTGCTGGCCCTGCTGAGCGTGCTGGGTGGGGTCGGCGCGTTGGGGCCCATCGGGATCTTTGTCGGCCCGATGGTCGTTGCCTTCCTGCAAACGCTGCTGCAAATGCTGCACACCGAGTTGGAAGCGTTTAGTACCGGTATCCGCTGGACGCCCGTGTGGGAGAGAGAGTAGAGAGGAAGAACACATGTCGCCGCAAATGAACCCGGAAAACGACCCGCCCGGCGGATCGGAACCTCCACCGCT
>JABMRP010000300.1 GCA_013202535.1 Planctomycetota bacterium | reverse complement strand
TTTTGGGGTCAGGCCGGGATTAGGGATTAAGGCATGCATCTGACCACCGCCTTATTCCCTAATCCCGGCCTGACCCTATCACTCTTCCTTGGACAATCTCGGCTTCGAATAGCGTTTTCCGCTCCAGAAGCTTGCCCGAGAGGGTTGTCTCGAAGTCTTTCTACCTTCTCAGGCAGAGCCGGGAGATAGAGGGGGTGTTTCAGTCCAGCGGAACAACGTCGGTGCCTTGCGATTGGATGTTCACAACCTGGCCGTCGACGAGGATCTGGTAGCTCAACCCCTTGATGCCCTTGATGTGAGCCTGACCATCGCGGATCACGACGGGGAATGGGGCGGCGACGCGGTGGCCGGCGGCGGTGGCGACTTGGAGGAAATCGACCTGACCGTCCAACGCCATCCGCAGACTGACCAGCGCACAGGGGTTGATCCGCCAGGGGCGCCGCTCTTGGGAACGTAGTTCGATCGAATCGGGCAGAAGGCCGACGTATGGTCCGTCGGGAAACTGCTGCTGCTCGGCGGAGATGAGGATCCCCCGGGCAAGGCGGTTCCAATCGAGCGAATCGTCGTGCGGGGCCAGCACGGTCAGGGCGTAGGCGTAGACGCCGCCGACCCATTGCACGGGCAGCCCGATCCAGCAAGGCGCGCGCCAGTTGGTCGCCCCGAACACGGGCGGCGTGGCATAGAGCATGATCGGCCGGCAACTCCACAGATAGGTGAAGGGAATACCCGACAGGGCCCATTTGCGGGCGTGCTGGAGGTACTCGCGGTTGCCGGTCAACTCGAACCCCCGCGCGTACGCCCAGACGAGATAGGCGGAGGCCAATTGGTCGGGCGTGTGCAGGCCGACTTCCCACAGTTGGGCTCCCCGGGGCGTGCGAAATCGTTTCATGAACTCCAGCGCCCGAATGCCGGCCGCTTGGGCCTTGGAGTCGCCGGAAACGTAGGCGTATTGCAGCAAGTCGGCGGCCGGCTTGGCACAGACGCCGCTGGCCGTGTCCTCGAAGTGCCCCCGATCGTACTTCCCCTGGTAACGAAACGACCCGTCGGGCTTCTGCTGGCGGATCAGCGCTTCCATCCGATGTCGTTGTTGTTGGATCCACGCATCGGCCCGGCCGGTGACGAAATAGATTGTGCCGTTTCGTACATGGGAACCGCCGGGTACGAATTGAGGAAACTCGGGCACTTTGCCGGTCAATCGCCAGATGGTCGACGCATGATCGGCGTGCGGATGACGGGCCCAGCGATCCTCGACACAATGCCCCCATCCGGCGTCGGTGCGCAGCGGGCCGTTGAGCGCTTCGAGGCAAAGTTTCCATTGCTCGGGCACGGTTCGCGGCGGCTCGGGCAGCGGCGGCAGACCGCCCTGTTTCTCGACGGCCCAAAGGATCGCCTCGCGAAGCGGCTGGCGAGTGACCCGGATCACGGCGTCGATCTTTGTTCCTTGCAGGGCCATGCGATGGTCGTCGGCGCCGTCGAAGAAGTTGGGCGTGGCGAAGGTCGGCTGCAATTGCATGTCGCTCCAGGTCATGGCCACGGAGGCCCGATCCGTAACAAACGCCGTCAGGGGCATGGTCACCTTCATCGGGTCGGGAGCGAAGCGCAGGTGTTCGGCCGTCTCGACGTCGATCTTCGTCGAACTTCGCTCGCCCTTGCCGAGATACTCCAGCCCGGCCAACAGTCCTTGTTCCAGCGACCCGATAGCGCGAACCACCGGCCCCTCGCACGGCTTCTCCGAGGTGATCGAAACGGAGATCTCGTCCCCGGCGGTGGTCAGTTCGAGCGTCACACCGTCGCCCTGAAACTTCAGCGAGGCACCCCGCTCGATCAACTCCAGCGCCGGCACGTCGCCCTGGCAGTGCATCAGCGGAGCCAGCACGGCCGCCAACTGGCCGTCGCGCCGCACGCGCGCCGTCGAACCGTCGGGAGCGACCTGCAACGTAAACTGGCCCAAGGGAAGCGCGATCCAGTCGGCCTCGGCTTGGGCGTTGTGGGCGAAGATCGTTCGTCGCACCGGAGCCAGGCCGGCCGCTTGCAGTTCGATCGCGACCTTCTCCAGCGGCGTCGTGCCACGCAAAGGACGTTCGATCTCGACCGTCGCCTCGGCACCAATCCGATGGCTCCGGCCGAAGGCGGCAAACTCGATCGGCTCCTTGGCGTCGTTCTTCACGACCAGGCGGACGCGGTCACCGGTGGTGGTTACGTGCTGGATGTACAGCGGATGAGGTTGCTCGTGTACCAGCCGCATCCAATCGATTTCCACGCTGCCGGCCGTTTGCCCGGGATCGATGCGGAGGTTCGACAATCGGCCGTCGACCGGGAACCGCACGGAGACTTCGTGCCACTGGCCGTCGTGCTCCAGGCGGAAGCCGCTCACTTTGTCTTCACCACGATGCGGCGATCGGTCGGAGGTCCAGTAAACGGTTCCCGGCCCAGAGGCTTGGCAGCGGATTCTCATGGTCAGCCGTAGTGGGCCGCCGGGCAGATCGAGCGACTGGTGGAAGAAGGGATCGTCGCCCGTACAGCGAACCACGAGCGAGCCCGCGGCGGCGGTCAGTTGGCACTCGTTCTGAGCGACCCACCCCTGGGTATCGTCGTCAAAAGTCCACTGGTGGATCGGTTCGACGAGCACTTCGCGCGGGACGGGGTTGATCTGGGCGGGTTCGGCGTCGGCCAGGCAGACGGACGTCAGCAGTAGCGCGATCCAATGCACGATGGGTCTCCAAGAGATGTAAAAAGGGTGTAGCTTGCCGATTTCGAGCCGTTTAGGGGGCCGTTGAAAGAGTCGTGTGCCACTGCTTGCTTGCAAGCAGTGCCGCTGAGTTGAGCCCAAAATCCAACAAACACGCACTGCTTGCA
>JABMRP010000299.1 GCA_013202535.1 Planctomycetota bacterium | reverse complement strand
GTCCGAGAGCATGTGATAGATTGGTGCGTCTTCCCCAAGAATCTCGTCCGGGCCAACAAGCACGTATCGTGTCTCTCGCGGATCGCTCATGCTGAAGCGAAGGAAGGCGGTCGCAGTCATGCAGGCCACGAGAATTCCCGAGGTAACAACAATCAGTCGCCGTGAGGTTTGTTGAAACACCGATCCGTCCCTCTCAGTTCTTCTCCACCCCTTTTATGTGTCGCGAAGCAAAAAGGAAGCAAAAAGGGGACATCACTGATTTTACTTCTTCCGCGGGCGGCCGGGACCGCGAAGCGTGAACTCCAGGCCCAATCGCCGGGCCGTCGTCTTCACCCAGTCCACGGAGCCCAGGGGGCGCCCGCGGTTGACACACTGCCGCAACGTGTCAAGCCGCTTCTCGGCAAGCTTCGCGTTGACGCGCGTGGTCCAGTTGCGCGGTCGCTCGACGGGCCAGGGGCCTAAGAGAAGTTCCTCCGCGACAAGGTGGCGTTGACCATTTCGCCCCAGTCGGCTCCATGCCCAGTTCTGGGCCCGGTCGACAAGTCCCGCGCGTAACGGATTGGCTTCGACATAGCGGCACAGTGCGAGGAAGTGCTCGTCTTCGGCCACCGGAAAACTCTTGAATCGCCCTTGATAGAGGTGTCCGCCGCCGCGGCTTTGGTAATGCTCGTGATGCCGCCGCACGTGGGTCACGCCGACCCAGCCCATCCAGCGGCCCAGGGCCTCGTCGGTCTCGGGCCGGACCACCAGATGCCAGTGGTTGGGCATCAGACAGTAGGTGAAAAGCTCGACCGGATAGCGATCGAGCCCCTCGGCCAAAACCCGTTCAAAGGCCTGGTAGTCCGCGGGCTTGTGGAAGATGCGCATGCGGGCGTTCCCACGGTTGAGAACGTGGTAGACCATACCGGCTTCGATCGCTCGTGCAGTTCGGGGCATGATCGAAGCCTATCCGTGGCTTTCGGCATTGTCAATATCAGTGATGTCCCCTTTTCTTTTATTTACATAATCTGCTTTCCGCATAACGAAAGCGTCGGGCATATCGGGATCCTCGACGATCACATGGAGGAAATCGCCTGCCCATTCGTGTCGAAAACCCACATGTGCAAACGTCCCTTCCACCGTCTGACCGTTTACGATCTCGAAATCCAGCCATAAGCAAGATAACTGGTTGCCTGAGGCGGGCCGAATGTCCCAACTCCCTGAAGCGCTCTGGTGCGGAACGATCCTTCCCGTGGCCTGGAAGGAGAAGTCTGGTAGATCTTCGATGATGAACTGCCCATCGGGCCGAATCTCCAAATACCCGCGGTGGGGGCCCATGATTCCATTTTCCAGTAATGGTATCGCTTTACTCCATGTGGTCCGCTCGCGATCAATCACCCAGGTCCCACAGACTCCGCCTTCCGGTAGGTCGTTCGTCAAATACCCATGGTAGTTTCTGCGGTTGGCGGACCACATAAGGACTATCGTGAGGGAGAAGATAAGCAACCATTTAGTCGTCCAGATCAATCTCCTCCGACCAACTGATGTGTTGTTCATAGCGAGCCCCGCTTTCAGGGTTAAAGATTGAGAACAAAAAAGGGAGAACAAAAAAGGGACATCACTGATTTCTCACCTCGTCAATATGAGTGATGTCCCCTTTTTTCCACAATCCCGCTGACATCGATCAAATGTAATTGCCGGCCTTGGCCGGTGTGCGGTGAATCGATGCAGACGGTGCGACCGTCGGGGGTGAAGCGGGGGTGGAGGTCGCAACGCCATTCGCCGCGATACTCGGGCGGTAGGTGAAAGGCGCCTAAGGGCACGCGGCGGGCGCTGGCGACGTGGTAGAGGTAGGGGTTTTGGTTGCGCTGGGCGTCGGGGTAGGTGTCGTTGAGGATCCATTCGTTGCCCGGCAGATAGGTGCAGTGCCCGTTGCGGGGCATGACGCCTCGGCCCACGATCTCGACGCGGCCGCCGGTTTTGTCCTCGAAGAGGTAAAACGCGCTGCCGTGCGAAGCGTGCCACGACCAGGCGAGGATATGCTGGGGATCGCGCCAGATGAAGTGCGACGTGCGGCCCGAGTGGTCGACGACGCGAACGTCGGATCCGTCGGCCGCGGCGGTCAACATCCGCGTGGCGCCTTTCCAGTTGGGGAATCCCCAACGATGGAGAAACTCGAACCGCGAGCCGTCGGGACTCACCAGCAGGTGGTTGAAGTAGTGCTTCGCCTTGGAAATATCGCCGCCGGGAAACGGCAGCCGGGCGATGTCGGCTAGCGACACGACCAACTCCGACCGGCCCGTGTCGAGATCGATGCGTACGATGCCCGAATCGCCGGGGGCCAACGCCTCGCGGTTCGGATCGGGTAGCCCGGCATAGCCGTAACCGGGCCGCATGTCGTTGACCCGGCGAAAGTCGGGCGCTACGGCCCAACGCCCGTCGGGACTGACCGTGTAGATCGCGCGGGGAATGGTCCGCCGCTTGCCCGTGGTGACGTCGACGATATGGCAAACGAACCGGTCGTCCTGTCGATCGTTCCAAAGCACCTCGGTCTTGCTCCCGGGGCGCCATTGCAACATGCATCCCTGCTGCCAACACCACGCCCGAGTTTGGCCCAGCTCGATCCACCGATCGTTGTCTTGCAGGTCGACCATGCCGACGCGGATCACATCGTCGGGCCGTGGCGAACGATGCTCGAAGTCGACCTCGTTGCTCAACACGTACCGCCCGGTCGGGTCGAACTGGAGCTTGTCGTAGTAACCGAACCAGTGAAACTTCGGCCCACGCGTGATGGTACGCACCGGCGGCAGCTTGTCGGACTCTTTGGCACCACTGCGTCGCAACCAGCCCAGAACACCGATTCCGGCGGCGGCAGCCGATTGGAGCATGGCACGACGGGTGAGTTTCGGGGGGGAGCCGTTCATGGCTGATCCTCTTTCGGGGGGGCACTTCGTCTTCTTTGGCGAGCCGGGAGATTCCATTGTAAGCAGATCGAAATCCCGGAAAAAGCTTGACTGGCAAGAAACGCGTATCTAAGCTGACTTCTATCAGCCCGTTGGGGAAGTTGAGCCTGCCATTTTGGATGCCATGGGAGAAACAGCAATGACGTCAATCGTAAGACGATGCGTGATCGGAGCGGTCTTGGCCGGAACGATGTTTTGGGGTGTCCCAACCCGGGCGGCGGTGACGTCGCTGAACCTTTACGATTTGGGCGACCAGGACCCCGGCGCCGCGGCCGGACTGGATGGTAGCGTGTCGACCATCGACTCGGTCGCCGGGCAGAACCTCAACCGCGAGGGCTTGCCCACGTACGTCGGCAGCCCCCCGGCCACCGGCAGCGATTTGGCCATTGACTTCAACGGCATCGACCAGCGTTATCGACTCGGGTCGACCGTCTCGTCGTTGACCGACAATTTCGGCATCGAGGCGTGGGTGCAAACCGACTCGACCGGCGCCAACGCCTCGATCGCGTACAACGGCAACACGTCGAACGCCGGCTGGGGACTGTTTCGGCTCGGCGCCAACTACGGCGCGCTGTACGGCGGGAAAGTGGCCTTCGGATCAACACCGGCCGGCGCGGGCAACTGGACCCACGTGGCCCTGGTCCGCCAAAACGGTGTGTCGACCTTCTACTCGCACGGCGTACCATCCGGCAGCACCACCGGGACCGCCCCGAACGCGCCCGCCGGAAACTTCGCCGTTGGCGGAAACCCCGCCACCGCGGCCGAAGTCTTCGACGGGCGGATCGATCAGGTCCGCGTCTTCAGCTTTGCGCCGGGGCAGTTCAACCCGCTGGAAGACCTCTCGCTCGACGCCACGCTGGCCCAGTTTCGGCTCGGCGAAAGCGATGCCGGCGCGGCTCCCGGCGGCGCGGGCGCGGCGGTGACGGTCAACGAGATCAGTGGGCCGAATCTGACGAAGAACGGCGCGCCGACCTACGGCTCGTATCTCTCGGCCGCCGGGCCGGAATTGACGATGGACTTCAGCGGCGCCGCCGACGAGTTCTACGGGCACTCCAACGTGCTCTCGGTGGCCAACGACAATTTCATTCTACAAGCCCGGGCCAAGCCCACGGCTACCGGCGGCAACGCCGTCCTCGCCCATAACGGAAGCACGTCGACCAGCGGCTACGGGCTTCTCCGACAGGGCGATCAATGGCGAGGTTTGTTCGGCGGAAAGGCGATTTTCGGCGGCGCGACGGTGCAACTCGACCGCTGGAACGATTTGGCCATCGTCCGCGAGGCGGGAACGTCGACGTTGTACGTCAACGGCGTGGCGGCCGGTTCCACGGGCACGGCCCCCAACGTACCCAGCGGGCTGTTCATGGTCGGGGCGAACGCGGCCAACGGGGCGGAAGGGTTTGCCGGGCAACTCGACGACGTGCAACTCTCCACGTTCTCCGGAGCCTTCGACCCGGCGATGCTGCTGCCGCCCAGTTTCGAGGTGCTTGCCCATTACCGCCTCGGCGAAAACGACCCGGGAGCCGCCGCCGGATCGCCCGGCAACCCGGTAACGGTCGATGATGCGGGCAATCTGAACCTGAACAAGGCGGGTACGCCCAGCTACCAGAATTCTCCGGCCAGCAGTCTGGCGATGGGCTTTACCGGCACGGCCGGCGAAAACTATTCCAGCGCCCCGGTGGTCACGCCCGAGAACAACAACTGGGTGTTGGAGGCTTGGGTCAATACCCAGAGCGACGCGGGCGTCGACATTCTTGCCTACAACGGCAACACGAGTACCAGCGGGTTCGGGCTCATCCGCAACGGCAACGAATGGCAGGGGCTGTTCGGCGGGATCGCGGTCCTGGATTTCGATGCTCCGGTCACGCTCGACGAGTGGACCAATCTGGCCCTGGTTCGAGAGAACGGCAGCACGCAGTTGTACGTCGACGGTACCCAGGTGGGTCCCACCTTCGGGCAGACGCCCAATGTGCCCGCCGGCTGGATGATGATCGGCGGCAACCCGAACAACGCGGGCGAAACGCTCCTGGGCGGGATGGACGAAGTCCGCCTTTCGCTGTTCGCCGGCCGCTTCGACCCCGAAACAATGCTCCTGATCAACGCCCCCGCGGCCGTGCCGGAACCGTCTTCGATCCTCTTGGCCTTACTGGGATTGCTCGGGCTGACCGTCATCGGCGGGCGATCGCGGAAGGGACGCGACTGAATCCCGGCATCTTACCCCAGCCACAAATGCAACCGCCCGTCGAGCATGTCGGGCAGGCGGCGGCGGACGTGGTGCTGGATCTGTTTGGAGTGGTAGCGGGTGCTGAAGTGCGAGGCGATGACCACTTCGTTGGCGAAGCGCTCGCGACGCTCCAGGATGTCGTCGAGATGGGTGTGGCCGAACTTGTGGATCTTTTCCTTGCGGTGTCCCGGGGCGACGAACGTCATCTCAAGGATCAACACCCGGGCTTCGTACATCGCGGGCGTGGCGTCGAGACCTTCCGGCGCGCTGTCGCCCAGGTAGGCCACCTGCGGGATACGCACTTCGTCGGCAATCTCCACGCCGGAGAGCCGCAGGTCGCGGATCTGCTCCCCGGCGAGATCCTGATACTCGGCCTTGAGCTTCTTGCGACGCTCCCAAACGACGTAGCCCAGCGAGGGAACCGTGTGCTTGGTGGCCGCGACGGTCACCACCGACTCGCGCGATAGCTCGATCTCATCGCCCGGCTTGGCGGCGATCAAGTTGCAGGGCAGGCGGCCGCGGTCGAGCCGGCTCACCTGGCGTAGAATGTTGCGTACCGGATCGATGGCCCCCTCGGGAAGATAGATCGTCGGCGGATCCATCTTCATCATCCGCCGCCGGGCCACGTAGACCGGCAAGGCGTGGATGTGGTCGATGTGTGTATGGGAAACAAACCAAGTGGAGGTTCCCATGAATGCCCAGGGCTGGGCCCCGAGATCGAACCCCAGCTTCAACTCCGGCACCCGCCAGTACGTTTGTACGGCGGCGCGGGAGAAGCCTTCGATCGTGAGCCCCTGGTGAACGAGCGTTTTGACGGGCAGGTCTTCGAGCATGGAAGGGTACGCGCGGGGCTCCTACGGTTGGCTTTCGGCCGTGTCGTGGCTACCGGCGTGATCGTAATTGTCCACCTCGGAAAGATCCAGGGGGGCCGCATCGCCGGCGCGTGAAAGAATCCAGATTTCACCGAACAGATCGTTCTGCTCCGCCCGAACCTGATGATGCCGAACCAACTCCAGCACGGCGAGCAAGATGCCGATGTGCATCGACTTGTGCATCTCCGGCTCGAACATCTCGCTGAAGGCCAGCCGCCCGCGCTGGCCCAATCGCGCCTGAATCCTGGCGATGTACACGTGAATCGGCGTGTCGTCGTAAACGATGCTCGACGGCTGAACGGCGACCGTCTCGCGGATGATCCGCCCGAAGGCGCTGACCAGATCCCACAATTCCACTTCGCGGATCGGCTCCGCCGCCAGATTGCGGTATCGGGGCGGCAGATCGCTGGCCACTCGGGGAAAATGCTCCTGCCAGGACCGGCTCCGCTCGTCGAGGATACTGGCCGCGTCGCGAAACCGCTTGTACTCCAACAGTTGCCGCACCAACTCCCGGCGGGGGTCTTCCATTTCCTGGTCGACTTCGTCCGCGCGGGGCAACACCTGTTGCGATTTGATCTCGATCAGCGTGCTGGCCATGGCCACGAAGTCGCCGACGGCGTTGACGTCCAGTTGCTCCAAGACGGTGAGAAACTGAAGATACTGATCGGTAATCACGGCCACCGGAATATCGACGATCTCGACCTCGTGCTTGCGCACCAGGTAGAGCAGCAGATCGAGTGGGCCTCGAAAGATGTCCAGGTCGACGCGAAAATCCATCGGCAGCGTGCTTTCGTGTTCTGTTGACGCGGCAAGGAAACGATGCGGGAAATGCCGCGCGCGTTGCCCTCAAGCTATTCTAGTCGACGGCACCGCCGGCGACGAGTGGCACGGCGGTCACCAGAACCCCCCGAAATGGCCCCTCTGGTCGTCCCCCGGTTCAACCCGTTGGAATCATGAAACAGGCCGAATATCCCCTACAATCCCTTTCGTCCATTCTCGCTACCCAACTTGAACCGCCCTGCGGGCGAAGGGCGCAACGGCCTGGGCAGATCGTTTCCAGGGCGGTTCGACTTGCCCTAAATCGCGATGTCGTATAGATTTGTCACTTGTTGTGTACGACGCCATCGCAACGCCATCGTAACGCTGGATAAGGAGCCGCAACCGTGGACGAGCGACTTTGGGCACCCTGGCGATTGTCCTACGTGCAGGGCGATAAACGCGAAGAGATCCCCCAGAAGGTGGAGTTCGAGTGGCTCCCCGGCGCGGAGCACGACTGCTTTATCTGTCAGGCCGTGGCCGAACGGACCGCGGGCGCCGACCGCCGGCGTTGGGTGGTCGACCGCCGGGAGCATTGCATCGTGATCCTCAACAAGTACCCGTACAACAACGGGCATCTGTTGATTGCGCCGCTGGGCCATAAGAGCCGGCTGGACGAACTGACTCCGGATGAGCACGCCGACATCATGGACGCGGCCGGTTTGATGGTCAGGACGCTGGAGGAGGCGATCCGTGCCCAGGGGTTCAACATCGGCTTGAATCTTGGCCGGGTTGGCGGGGCCGGTCTGCCCGGCCACCTCCACTGGCACATTGTTCCGCGCTGGGACGGCGACACGAATTTCATGCCCGTCACCGCCGGCATCACAGTCATTCCCCAGTCGCTCGACGCGCTTTGGGAAGCGCTGGCCGTGTCGCTGGGAAACCTCCCTGGCCCCTCATGACGCACCAGCAACGATCCACCGACGAGCCGCCGACTTCCGGCACCGATCATCCGACCCGTTTGGCCGAAGCGCTGGTGCGGCGAGACGCGGCCGTGTTGGCGTCCTATGCGATGCACGGCATCGACTCGGCCGGGCGAAAACATCGCGAGCCGTCGCATCCCTACCGTTCGCCTTTCCAGCGCGACCGCGACCGCATCGTCCATAGCGCCGCGTATCGCCGGCTGAGCAACAAGATGCAGGTCTTCACCGGCGAATTGGGCGACTACCATCGAACCCGATTGACCCATACGTTGGAAGTGGCGTCGGTGGCCCGGACCATCGGTCGGGCGTTGCGGCTGAACGAGGACCTGATCGAAGCGCTGGCTCTGGCCCACGACATCGGCCATCCGCCGTTCGGCCACGCCGGCGAGCAAACGCTCGACGAGTGCCTGGCTTCCGACGGCGGTTTCGGCCACAATCGCCAGGCGCTGCGCATCGTCGAACAGCTCGAACAGCGCTATCCCGACTTCCCCGGGCTGAACCTCACGATCGAAGTACTCGACGGGCAAGCAGCGCGGATCGCTGAGTCAGCGGCACGGGTCGCAGGGCAAGCGACCGGCGAGAGTCCGCTCCTGGAAGCTCAAGTGGTCGACACGGCCGACAGCATCGCCTACGACACGCACGACGCCGACGATGCTTTGCAGCTCGGGTTGCTGGTGCTGGACGAATTGTCGGAGGTGCCTCTGTGGCGGGAAACGGTCGCCCGGGTGCGCGTTCGCTGGAGCAATCTCGATCGGGATCAATTGAAGCAAGCGGTGATCCACGAGTTGATCGATTGGCAGGTCGGCGACGTGTTGCAGGGGGCTCGGGAGCGATTGGCTCAGGAGTGCGTCGATGGCATCAAGGCGGTCCGCCGCGCCCCGATTCTGATCCGCCCCAGCGCCGCGCTGGCCGAGCAGAAGCAGCAATTGGAGCAGTTCCTTTTCGATCGCGTTTACCGCCACCCACAGGTTCTGCGGATGCGCCGCCGCGCCCAAGAGGCGCTTCGGCAGATGTTCGACCGTTATGTCGAGAAACCCGAGCTTCTGCCGCCCCGATTTGGCCATCGCTGCCGGCAGTTTGGCGTTGCCCGATCGGTGGGAGACTATTTGGCCGGCATGACCGACCGATTTGCCATGCGGCAGTTCGGCTGCCCGTCCGAGGGGCTGGCCCCGTTGAAAAACTGAACGCCAAGTGATTTGGCGGCTACTCCACCTCAGGGGTACAACCCGATCCCCCCGGATGGCGAGCGCTACTTTCGCTTTGCGTGCGGTATCCCTACAATGGAGGTGTGTCGCCCGCTATCTCGCGGCTCGGCCCTGCCACGCGTACCCACCCGTTTCGGTAACCTTAGATTTGGCTCCTCGAGCGGCAAACGACCATGGGCCTGATAATCCTTCGATTTTTCTTCGTCATGGTAGCCAGTGGGATCGCGACGACGCTGATCACGTCGGGGCTGGTGCCCAATGATCCCGTCTGGATGGCCTGCACGTTTCTGGGAGTGATCGGGGCGGCCCTGGTGGTGATCACCATCGACATTGCCATCCCCCGGAAGCGTCTCGACGCCATCTCGGCGGTTTACTTCGGCATGATCGTCGGTCTGTTCCTGGCCTACGTGGCCAGTCTGGCGCTGACGCCGCTTTTGGATAGCGACGTCAAGGCGCAGGCCGAGAAACTCGCGGATATTCGCTACGGCGTGCAACTGGGCCTGGGGGCCATCTTCTGCTACCTCTGTATCAGCCTGCTGATGCAGACCCGCGACGACTTCCGCTTCATCATCCCCTATGTCGAGTTCTCCAAGGAGGTGAAGGGGCGCCGGCCGTATGTCCTGGATACCAGCGTGGTGATCGACGGTCGGGTGGCCGACGTCGTGGAAACCAGCGCCCTGGATAGCCAGTTGATCATGCCGCGGTTCGTCATCAGCGAGCTTCAAGGAATCGCCGACAGTTCCGATCGCATGCGCCGCAGCCGCGGCCGGCGGGGATTGGATATCCTCAACCGCCTGCGAAAGAACACCGAAGTCGATCTGCACATCTACGACCACGAACTGCCCGAGTTCTCCGGCCAGTCGGTCGACCTGAAGCTGGTCTTGCTGGCCAAGCACCTTTCCGGCAAGCTGATCACCAACGACTACAACCTCAACAAGATCGCCCGGCTGCACGGCGTGGGGGTGATTAACCTCAACGACCTGGCCAACGCCCTGAAGCCCGTCTTCCTACCCGGCGAACAGGTCGAGGTGCGGTTGATCAAGCCGGGCGAGGAGCCGGGACAAGGCGTGGGCTATCTCGACGACGGCACGATGGTCGTCGTCGAGGCCGGCCGCGATCACGTCAACGAGGTGGCCACCATCAGCGTGACCAGCGTCCTGCAAACCAGCGCCGGCCGCATGGTCTTCGGGCGCTACGAAAGCGGGCCGAAGGTGTAGTCTGGCGTCCGGGTTGGATTCAGATATAATTAGCGAGCAAGAATCGTTCCCGTGCAGTCATACCTCTTGATGGGTAGGTGTAGTCGTGATCCGTACACTAAACATTGATCGTTTCCGTGGGTTCGAGCATTATGAGGTGCATGGACTCGGGAGAATCAATCTCTTGGTCGGCACGAACAATTGCGGGAAAACCACCATTCTTGAAGCGATTCAACTGCTCGCTTCCAAAGGGGATCCGTCGACACTTTGGCAGATTGCATCGAGACGCGGTGAACGACTGGAAAACACGGATGCCCGCCCCACGACTCTCCCGGAAGTGGATATATGCCATCTGTTCCATGGCCACGAGATGGACGTGGGTAACCAATTCAAAATCGAGGCGAGAACGGACATTACATCCGAATCTCTTACGGCGAGCGTGATTGATTCCTCCCGACAGCAACAGCGACAGTTGTTTAACGGGGGTTCAGACAGCGAATCGGGAACCGGAGACATCGCAGACGAGCCAGACTGGGCCGTTGAGCTTGACTGGAGCGCCACACCAGAGAAGGCGGCTTGGCTCGCGCTCAGTATTCGAGGAGGGATCTCTTCCGATGCCGTTCGCAGGCAGCCCAGGGGACGATCCAACGGCCCGATCCCCGTAAGGTTTATTTCCACGGCGGGACTAACTGCCGATGACGTGGTCGAGATGTTTGAAGAGATCGTGCTTACGCGAGAAGAAGAGTTGGTGACGGAGGCTCTTCAGGCGATTGACCCGACGATCGAACGACTCGCGACGATTAGCGGAGATCGACGACGCGGCTCTCCGGGAGAGCGCGGGGGTATCCTTGTCCGATGCCAGGGCTCGGATCGAAGAATCCCCATCGGAAGCATGGGGGATGGCATGTGGCGAATACTGGGGCTCGCGCTGGCGCTTGCGTCGGCGGAGAACGGCATCCTGCTTGTGGACGAAATCGACACGGGACTTCACTTCAGCGTATTGGAAACGATGTGGAGGATGGTCGACATGGCATCCAAGCGTCTGGGAGTGCAGGTGTTTGCCACAACCCACAGTCGCGATGCCTATGAAAGCCTCGCTGCCATTTCACGGTCCTCCGTCTCGGAGGGAAGCGAGGTCACCATTCAACGAATCGTTCGCGCAAAACGTCAATCCGTGGCATTTAACGAGCAGGAAATCATTGCCTCCGCGGAACGTGGAACGGAGGTGCGATAGGAAATGCCCAATCGCATCCATCCGAAGAAGCTCTTGGTTGAAGGCGACGAGGACCTACGCGTCATTCCAGAATTGATCGAGGCAAATGGAGTTCCCTGGGGAGAAACGGCTGTCGATGCCATTGTTTTCATTAAGCCGTTTGACGGGATTTCAAACCTGCTCACACCTGGCGTGATTGGGGCTGAACTCAAGGCGACTGGCGCCGAGATCGTGGGAATCATGGTCGATGCCAATGACAGCGCCGAGCAACGGTTTGCGCAAGTCCGAGGCCACTGCGTTTCACAGTTTCCCGATTTGCCGGATCGTCTTCCGTCCGATGGTCTCATCAGTACGAATAGCGAAGGGCTCAAACTGGGCATCTGGCTCATGCCCGATAATCAGTCGCGGGGTATGCTTGAAACATTCCTGATG
>JABMRP010000298.1 GCA_013202535.1 Planctomycetota bacterium | reverse complement strand
TCGCACTCATCCTGCACACCGCCCCTATGTACGGCCAGAGCACCCAGCGAGATCTGGCGCGGGATATTCTCCAGTCGAGCGAGGTGCGCGGCGGGCTGGTGGTTCATTTGGGATGCGGAGACGGCACCTTGACCGCGGCGCTGTGTGCCAACGATCGCTACGTGGTCCACGGCCTGAACACGGACGCCGGAGACGTCGGCAAAGCCCGGGCGACCATCCGCTCGCAAGGCATGTATGGAAAGGTATCCGTCGGCACGTACGACGGTCGGCATCTTCCGTACGCCGACAACCTGGTGAATCTCGTCGTCTCGGAGGACGCGACTGACATCGCCATGGACGAAGTGATGCGCGTGCTGTGTCCCCGGGGCGTGGCGTACATCAAGAAGGGCGACACCTGGGAGAAGACGGTCCAGCCGTGGCCCGAGGAGATCGACGAATGGACCCACTGGCTTCACGACGCCGACGGCAATGCGGTGGCCAATGACACGGCCGTGGGACCGCCGCGCCACGCGCGGTGGATTGCCGATCCCCGCTGGCAACGGCATCACGAGATGTCGCCCAGTCTCGACGCCATGGTGTCGGCCGGCGGCCGGCTGTTTGCGATCATCAACGAGACCCCGGCGGGGATCGACGGACTGCCCGACCGCTGGGCGTTGGTCGCCCGCGATGCGTTCAATGGAAAACTCCTCTGGAAGCGGCCCATTGCCGAGTGGGGTTGGCGCCAGTGGAGCGATCACTCGTATGGCCATGGCCGTTGGAATCTGCCCACGCATATCCCCCGGCGGCTGGTGGCGGTGGGAAATCGGGTCTATGCAACCCTGGGTTTCAACGCGCCGCTGGTGGCACTCGACGCGGCAACCGGCCGTACGATGATGACCTATCCGGAAAGCCGGTTTGCCGACGAGATTCTCTATCACCAGGGAACGTTAATACTGGCAATCAACAACGCCGCGCAGGGCCCGGGACACGTCGACGCGAAACCGCCGGTGACCAAGTCGGTCGTCGCACTGGACGCCGAATCGGGCCGCCTTCTCTGGAAGACGGGCGATTTCAACGGCGCGGCTTCCAAGGCCGACGCCATCGAACGAATCACCCATCTCACCATGATCACGGGCGGCGGCCGTGTGTTTCTCACCGAGGAAGACGCGGTGGTTGCGCTGGACCTGGAGACCGGCAAGCGGATGTGGCGAATGGAGCGATCGCCGCAAAAGAAGACGGTAACCTACGGCCATTACTACTACAAGAATCTGTGCAGCATGGTCTATCACGATCGGGTCGTGCTCTTCATGCAGCCGGACGGGCGGACCAAGAACGCGCCGTGGAACGGTCCGGTGAAAGCCACTCTGTCGGGAATCTCCGCCGCGACGGGCGATACGCTTTGGACCCGCCCGTGCGGCCTCTGGGGACATTACAACCCGGGCGATCTGTTCGTGGTCGACGGGCTCGCCTGGGTCCACGACGGCGAGTCGTTCTCGATGATGGGCATCGACCCGAAAAGCGGCGAATTGAAGCGGGAACTCTCGACGAAAGAGGCGCTGGACCAGGGACACCATCACCGCTGCTACCGCAACAAGGCGACCACGGAGTATTTCTTTACCGGCCGACGGGGCGTCGAAACGATCGAGATCGAGTCGGGCGAAAACCTGCGGCACCATTGGGTTCGCGGCACGTGTCGCTACGGCGTATTGCCCTGCAACGGCCTGCTCTACGCGCCGCCGCACCCATGTATCTGCTACGTCACGGCCAAGCTCACCGGCCTCTGGGCGCTGGCGCCGGAAACAAAAGCGGAAAGTGGAAAGCGGAAAGCGGACGACGAAGCGAGATTGGAACGGGGACCGGCTTATGATCGACAGGCAACGTCGCTTCCCACATTCCGCTTTCAGCTCTTTGAAGATTGGCCGACTTATCGGCATGACCCGGCGCGAAGCGGAGCGGCCACGACGACCGTTCCCCTCGATTTGAACCCCGTGTGGGAAGCATCACTGGACGGCCGGCCGAGCAGCCCGGTGATCGCCGAGGGAAAGGTTCTGGTGACGACGCCGGATACCCACACCGTTTGGGCTCTTGACTCCGCCGACGGCAAGCCGCTCTGGAGCTATACGGCCGGCGCACGGGTCGATTCGCCGCCGACGGTGTATCGCGGCCGGGCGCTGTTCGGTTCGGCCGATGGTTGGGTTTATTGCCTGCGGATGGAAGACGGCGCGTTGGCCTGGCGACTCCGAGCGGCACCCGACGATACGCTCATCGGCGTCCGCGACCAATTGGAATCGCCCTGGCCCGTGCATGGAAACGTGTTGATCCGCCAGGGCGTGGCCTACTTCGCCGCCGGACGATCGTCGTTTCTCGACGGTGGCATCCGCGTGTTTGCCGTCGACCCGGGGACGGGCAAGGTGCTCCAGAAGCAGCAGATTTACAGCCCCGATCCGGAGACGGGCGACATGGTCGAAAACCGCATGCGATACGACATGCCCCAGGACGCGCCCGGCGCGCTACCGGATATCATGGTCGGCGACGCCACGAGCGTCTACATGCGTCACCTACGATTCGACCCGGCCGATCTACAATACGCCAGCACCATCCAGATCGCCCCACCGCCGCAAAAGACCCGCCCGGCGAATCTCACCCCGGGCCCACACCTGCGAGCCGATGCCGGTTTGCTCGACGACTCCTGGTTCAACCAAACCTACTGGACGGTCGACGCCCGCTCGCACAGCAAGCTCCTGGTCTTCGACACCGACGCGGCGTATGGCGTCAAGCCGTTTGCCGCCAGCGCCCGCCACTCCCGGGCGGTCTTCAAGCCGGGGACCGAAGGCTACACGCTATTTGCCCACGAGCGGCCAAGCCATCAGGCTCGCTGGTCGAAGAAGGTGCCGGTGCGCATCATGGCGATGGTCGTTGCCGGCGAGACGCTCTTCGCCGCCGGCTCGCCCGACGTCGTCGATCCGGCCGATCCCTGGGCGGCGATCAACGGCCGCGGTGGCGCCGTGCTCTGGGCCGTCTCGACTGCCGACGGCGAGAAGCTCGCCGAGACCAAGCTCGACAGCCCACCGATCTTCAACGGCATGGCCGCCGCCGGGGGACGACTGTACGTTTCGACCACCGGCGGCAAAGTCGTCTGCCTCGGCGGCCGGTAGGCGGTGAGCGACCGCTGGCCAACCACTCGGCGTCCGCAAGGTTTCCGCCATCCGATTCATGCGCTAGGGGCTATCGTAGATCGATTTCATCTTCCAGGCTTTGACCTTCGCCGAAATGTCGCCATCCCTGCTGAACAAACGGATGCCGACATGTTCCTTGTCGTGGGGTTGCATGTAGACGGCAGCCTGGCGGTCGTTGACGAAGACCTCGACCATGCTCTTGTCGAGGAAGATGCGAAGGTTGAGGTCTTCACCCTCGGCAAGCTCGAACGGGGGCTTGATCTCGCCGATGGCCAGCGCCTTGCTCTCGGGCTTGATGGTGATCGGAAGACCGTTGCCGCCCTTGTCGCAGAAGACGCTGACTCCGTATTCCTTGGCGCCCGTCGGCTTGATCGTAACGGTCAACTCAATCGTATCACCGGCAATTTCATCGAGCAGGTGGCTGTCGCCGCTGCTGACGGTGATGTCGCCGGCATCCTTCTCATCATAACGCAGCTTCTCAAGTTCCCGTAGCGGTTTGATACGCAATACGCCGTCCTCCGGCAGGCTCAGTTCACGGGGCAGTCCTTGGATGGCGGTCTGGGCACCCTTCATATTGCACCAAGCCCACATGACGCGGCGGCCGTCCGGGGTCAATAGCGATTCCGGGGCGAAGAAATCCCAGCCTTTCCAGTTCATCATCGCGTGGAACTCGGGAAGATATTTTTCCTCCTTGAAGTCGCCAAGGTAGTAGCGGCAGCCGAGCTTGTGACTGATACAGAGGAGCATCCACTTGTCGCCGATCTTGAACATATTGGCGCAAGAGACGTCTTCGTTCTTATTGACCCCCAGGTCCGGCATGTCTTCGTGCAGCAAGGGGCCGAGAGCCAGCCACTCCTTGAGATCGGAAGACTTGATCAAGTGGGGAGGTCCGCCACCGGAGATCGCATAGTAGGTGTCGCCGTTGAGCCAGCAGTCGGGATCCCAGTGGCGCATCTTGGGCTCTTCCCCGGTTTCCGTCTTGGGAAAAATCGCAACGGGCCGAGTCCATTTGTCCAGGTTATCGTCCAGGGCAAACGCGAGTTGGTTTCTTCCCGATCCCTGGCCGTGGTAGATGATCGCCGGCTGGCCGTCCTTGGTGAAGAATCCCGTACCGCTGAACATGCCGTGACCCGTGTTGGGGCCGACAAGTACGGTGGGATGCCACTTCCAGGTGACCATGTCCTTGCTGGAGACGTGGGCGAAGGCGAAGCCGTGGTTGTTTCGGTAGATATAGTGCAGATGATAGAGGCCCTTATAGAAGACGGCACAGTTCGGATCGCCGGGGAAGCCCACACCCGGGCCCGGGTGGGCAAGATGGTAGGTGAGCCAATTCTCGGGCACCTCTTGGGGCATGGCCGGCGTTTCCTCGACGTACGGTGGCGCCGGGGCCTGGCCATTGGCGGCTATCTTGGCGCCGTCTTCGGTGGCCGCGGCGATGAGGAGCGAGCTGTTGCCGAGAACCAGCTTGCCGTCGGCGAGCTTCGCGCCGCCGTCGGTGCGGCTGTGCGGCAATCGACCGGCACGATCCTTCACCTTGTCTCCCTCGAAATCCCACCATGCATAGGGTTCGATCTTCGATGGTTCGTTCGGCACCAGCGATCGGATCTCCTCGGCAGTCAAGGCCTTGGCGTAGATTCGGGCGTCTTCTATAGCGCCGGCAAAGCGATCCCCTGCCGCTGTTCCGACGTGTCTTAATCCGAAAACCGCGATGCTGTTCTCGGGGCTTAACAGATCGATGTTCTCGGCCTGATGGGATGCATAGATCTCACCATCGCGGTAGATCAGTATCTCGTCGGCCTTGTAGACGATCGCCATCTGGACCATGGTCTTGCCGTCGGCCGTCTCGGGGGCGTACTTGTCCTGGGCTTTGTTCGTACGCCTGTGGAAGTTGCTGCCCGCCATCCAACTGCCGGACTTCAACTCGCCAAACACAATGGCGTCGAACCGATCGCCGCTCTGGATCGTCAGCACGCTGCCGCCCCGCTGATTCAGATTGGCCGGAGCGGCCCACGCGACCAGCGTCTTGTCCGTCTCCGCCGCATCCGCACCAAGGGAAAGCGTTACGATACCGATCACCAGGCTTGCTACCGCGGTTTTCATGTCGAGTTCCTTTACTGATTACTGATTCCGCACAAGACTCCGACCTTCGGCTACTTCTCAGAAGGCCCCGTCGGATTGGCCGGCGCTTTCGGACCGCCGAGCAACTCGATCATCGCTTTGCCCATGCCCTGGCCGATCAGATAGTAGCTTTCGGCGTTGCAGCACCAATGATAGCGAATCGGGCGCGGCGAGACGGGCCCGTCGCGGAAGAAATCGCGGGTTTCCACATATTGTACGTTGCCCTGGAACTCCGGGCGATTGGCCGCGGCTTCCTGGGCCGCCATTACGCCCAGCCGGCGGTCAATCGTCTGGCCCCATCCGCCAAACCCGCTGCCGCCGATCACAAACGGTAGCTTCGGCACGCCCAGGTCCTTGCGTACGTCTTGGATGAAGTTGACCATGTTGACCTCGTACTCGGCGACGTCCGCCGCACCACACCCGTCGTTCCAGCCCTGGTGCCAACCGAAGCCGACGATCTCGTATCCCCGGCCGTCGTAGTCGGGAAAATCGGTCTTGAGACTCGCCAGTTGTTTCTTCACGCCCGCGATCATCATGTCGTACTGATCCCCGACGCCGGGGCCCCGCTTGCGGTCGTCCCGCGTATTGCCCGAACTCGGCGGGCGCCACGGACCCGCGAGACTTGTGCCGCCCGGCCCAAACTTGATCAGCAGCACCTGTTC
>JABMRP010000297.1 GCA_013202535.1 Planctomycetota bacterium | reverse complement strand
GCCTACAATCCCGAAATGGTCGCCGTCATGGCCGATCGCCCCGATGAGCGGTGGGCCGTGCCCCATATGTCATGGGGTGAACTCTTCGGAGCCGTCCAGGCCGGTGGCGTCAAAGTCGAGCTCCGTCGCGACCAGACGCCGCGCCGGGGCGACGACGGGGGAGGTAGCGACGGAGACGGGCCTTGCGGTTTCGGGCTTTGCTACGTCGGCGACGGGCCCTGGCACTGCGAGTATATACAGGCACAGTTGATCGACCATTTGGAGTTCTGGTGCGACAATTTCCTGGAAGCCAAGGCGGGAATGATCGCATACGAATCGTTCTCGGAATCCTTCGTATTCCTCGACCTCGACCTGCTGGCCGAAAACTGATCGGCGTTGAGCTTCCTGCTGCGCCGGGCTATGCAGCACAGATCGCCTTGTCAATCACGGTCGGCTACCTTCGCAATTTGGATCCTTATCGTCTGTCCCTGGAGGACGCGTCTTCGAGATCGCGGATCATGACCTTAATGAGATTCGTCTTGCCCATGCCCTCGTAGGCCCAAACTGGCTGTCCGTTTTCGACACCCAGCACTTTCATCCCCAACGGTAGAATCCGGCGCAAGAGTACAAAGTCCTCTCCCTTGCCCGTGGCGCAGATGCCCAGGCCAATGTCCCAGCCGATCGACCGGGAGAAGAACTCTTTCCATTCCTGTTCGCGATGGATCAAGCCAAGAACCACCAGGCCGTCGCGGCTGGTATGGTAGAAAAACGCGGGGTTTCCGCCCAGGGACGCCACTCTCCACTGACCGCCGGCGTCGGCAACCTTTCGCCAGCTTTGCTCGGCGTCGGCCAGGGGCAACCCACGATGATAATACACAGGCGCACCCAGCGGTACCTGGCAAAATACGTGAACCACACCATCGCACTCGAAAGCCTGCAGGTACTCGCCGGTGCAGTCGTCGCTCTCGTTGGGCAACTTCATACGAAGCTTCTGCTTCGGGATCCACTTGCCATCGTCCCAGACCCGCAATCGATAGCCCGGAGCCTCGGACCCGATCAATGCCGGACGCCCCTCATACAGGAACGGTCGGGACACCTTGCGCAAGGGCGCAGCAAGTTTCACCGACTCGAGTTTCCCATCCTTGTAATAGCCCCCCGTGCTTGACGAGAAAATCCATAACCGATCCTTCCCCGCCAGGAACCACGGTTCGATAATATCAAGGCCGGAAATCTGCTGCGGCGCTTGATCCGGACCCGCCGTAAGGCGAATGAGCCAACTCTTGGCGGATGATCCCTGGCTCTCTGTGATCTTGCCTTCGGTCTCGGCGAACCACAACGCACCGTCCCAAAAGGCGGCGTTGTTAATCTGGTGTCCGCTGGCGGTCAGCTTTTTCTCTTCGCGCGCCTTACGAAAAGCGATTACCAGAACAATAATGCCCACTACCGCCGCTACTGCAATGCTGATGATGATGATGTTCTTGCGAGTCATATTCGTCCCCTTCATTCGATCTCGAGTCCTATGATTGTTATCACCATTTTTCCGCCCCTCCAACTCTCGGGACTGTCGAGCTCGATGATCGCTCGCTTACCCGAACGCGGGGGCACTGGTGAACTGTTGTCGCCCAGGCCAATATCGTGAGCGAGCAGTTCTCCCTCATCGGCGGCCTTTTGTCCATCGCGATTGTAGAAGTCCGCCCAGATGTGAAGCAATTTGACCGTTTTGTCCCCGGCGTTCCGGACGTCGAGTTCGATGAGCAACTCATCGTCGTCTTGGGGATTCACGCGAATCGAAGGATTCGCGAACGTGATCTGCTCGGCATAGGGGGATTCGATCGGTTGTCCGGAATCATCCTTGAGAAGCGAAGGCGCAATCTTTCGCTCGATTTCCGTGACTTCGGTCACTTCCCTATTGGCGGCCCAATAGAATAGAAGGGCGCCGCACGCGGCTATCACAAGAAGGATAATCACGACCGTCTTGACGTTTTCCATACCCGGTCTCCCGCAATCGTAACCCGTTGGTGATAACTTCCACGAATTACAATATTCCGCCCACGCCGGGGAGTCAAGTTTTAATTCGGGACCTGTTTTTCACTGGATGTGGGCAAGCTTCATGCGGTAATGTGCGCGTGCAAGGAGCGAATGAGATGAAAAAATTATTGGCTGGTAGCTTTGTCATCGTGCAGACGGTTGTCTTGATGGTTTTATTTGCGGGCGATGTGCTGGCCGCGCCGGCGCCGGGCCCAAAGGGCGATATCGCCTGGGAGAAGTTTCTCAAGAGGAACGATATTGTCTGGGAAATCCTTCCCCAAAGGTTCGACCATGGCGCGTTTCACGGGAACGGATTGCTCGGATGCATCATATACAAAGATGCGCCCAACCGGATCCGCTGGGAAATCGGCCGGTCCGATGT
>JABMRP010000296.1 GCA_013202535.1 Planctomycetota bacterium | reverse complement strand
TCGCCCATGGATACGGTCACCGAAAGCCGTATGGCGATCGCGCTGTCCCTAGAAGGGGGGCTCGGGGTCGTCCACAAGAATCTGTCGATCGAGCACCAGACCGAGGAAGTGGAGAAAGTCAAACGCAGCGCCAACGGCATTATTCCCAATCCGGCCACGCTTCAGCCCGATGAAACCGTCGCCCGTGCCCAACAGATCATGGACCAGTACCGCGTCTCCGGGCTGCCGATTACCGAAGACGATGGACGCCTGGTCGGAATCCTGACGCGTCGCGATCTCCGTTTTCTCGAGGATCAAGACCTGCGAATCGGCGAAGTGATGACCCGTGAGAACCTGATTACGGCAACGGGAAATGTAACGCTTGAGGAAGCTGAGAAGATTTTAATGGGAAAAAAGGTGGAGAAGCTTCTGCTGGTTGACGAAAACTTCACACTGACGGGCCTTATTACGATCAAAGATATTGATATGATGAGGCGGTTTCCGAAGGCCTGTAAAGATGGGCAAGGAAGGCTGAGAGTAGGGGCCGCTGTCGGCGTTCACGACTACGAGCGCGTCGAGTCCCTGATTGGCAAAGACGTGGATGTGTTGGTGGTCGACAGCGCGCACGGACACTCGGCCAATGTGATTGAAACAGTTCGCGAGATCAAGAAGCGGTGGGACATCGACGTCGTGGCGGGCAATGTGGCCACGGCCGAGGGATGTCGGAGCTTGATTGACGCGGGAGCGGATGCGGTCAAGGTGGGGATCGGCCCCGGGTCGATCTGTACCACGCGAATTATTTCCGGAGTCGGCGTACCCCAGATCACCGCGGTGAATCACGCGGCCAGCGCGGCTGAGGATGCGGGAATTCCGGTCATTGCCGACGGAGGGATTCGATACTCGGGCGACGTGACCAAGGCGATCGCGGCCGGAGCCCACGCAGTCATGCTCGGCGGGCTATTGGCCGGGGTGGCCGAGAGCCCCGGCCGACAGATCCTTTACCAAGGAAGAACCTTCAAAGTCTACCGAGGCATGGGCTCGCTGGGGGCCATGGTCAAGGGATCCAGCGAACGTTACCACCAGAGAGGCGAGGAAGCCACACCAGACAAATTGGTCCCCGAAGGCGTCGAAGGCAGAGTGCCGTTCAAGGGACCGTTGAGTACTTTCGTCTACCAGCTTGTCGGGGGGGTCCGGGCTGGTATGGGCTATTGCGGTACCCGGACCATTGAGGAATTGAGAACACAGGCTCGATTCCTTGAGGTCTCAGCAGCAAGTGTGCGGGAGAGCCACCCCCATGACATCGCGATTACGCAGGAAGCGCCAAACTACAGCACGCAATACAAACGGTCGGACGACCATTGAGCGGCCCCGGGCCGTTGGGGTCGGTGGCCATCGCGCCTGCCGCCACGTGGCACGCGTGGCGGCCCTCTGGGCACTCGGGCTGACGGTCGCCGTCTCCTCGCGGCCCCTGCCCGCCGAGACTTCCGCGGCCGGCCGTGCCGTCAAAACGGTGGCGTACTCCACCGGTCAGAACTCCAGCCCACTGAAGTGGCTTCCCTATCGGCCCGACGGCTCGCCGGACGCGATGGGCCGACCATCGGCGACCCATGGCCGCACGGCCAAGGCGTCGGGGGCGATTCGGCAAGTCGTGTATACGGCCACGCCCGGCGCGCTGGACGATCCGTTCGAGGACATGGCCGTTGCGGTCAATGGGGCGCAGTCCGTCGACCCGCCGATGGTTCCCGGCCTCCCGCCTGCTGTTTTGCCACGAGTGCCCGCTGCGGAACGCTCCATTCTGGGTGCGGACCCCCCGACCGTTCCGCCCGCGTCGCCGTTGCTGACGGCTCCCGAGTTGGGTATGCCGCCGGATGGCGAGACGGGAGAGCTACCGAATCCCGACACGCTCCACACTCCGGGGACCCCCGAGTCGGGCACCGATCAATTGGCCGCGGCCGACGATGCCGACAAGTGCGAACTTCCCGAATCGCGCAGTACCATCGCGGATATCGATCTCGGCATCGTGATCGAAGGCACGGCCAACAGGGGAAAGAAGCTCGTCGGTGGAGAATCGTCCAATGACTTCTTCCCGGAGCAATGTCCCTACGATCAAGGCGCGGAACAACTGCCGCAAAGGCTCTGGAATCCGACCAACTACCACTGGATGGCTTCCGGGCTGCACCACAACCCGCTCTATTTCGAGGACGTCCAACTGGAACGCTACGGACATTCCTGGGGACCGTACCTTCAGCCGGTCATTTCCGGTGGTCGCTTCTTCCTCACCATTCCCGTGTTGCCGTACAAGATGGGCTTGAAGCCGCCGGCCGAGTGTGTCTACACGCTGGGCCATTATCGTCCCGGCAACTGTGCGCCGTACATGCTCGACCCGCTTCCGCTGAGCGTTCGGGCTGCCCTGTTCGAGGCCGGCGTGTGGACCGGCGGCGTTGCCTTGATTCCCTAGACGTAGCGATTAGGGGCTAGCG